>NZ_CAUVXP010000312.1:1928-2780 GCF_963555955.1 Protofrankia sp. Cas3 | reverse complement strand
CCCCCCCGCCCCACCTACCTTCCCCGACTCACCCACCAACCCCGACGACGACCCGGGCGACAGTTCTGAGTTCTCTGTCAACGAGGAGCAGTTTGGAAGAAAATGGGGGAAGCACGCCCAGGACTATGGTTTCAATCCAGGCGACGCCGATGCTCGCAAATGGTTCCGTATGAGAATGGATGACGTACGTTTCTCGTATGATGAGATCCGCCGAGGAGCATGGAATCCGCAGGGAGGAGGAGGTCGGGACTACTTTTTTTATCGCAAGGGTGGCGATCTATTGATTACAAAGGGTGATGGAGAGTTTGTTACGATGTTTCCGATGTCTCATCCGAACGGATGGTTCGAAGCTGCGAGTCCGTTTTTTAAGTGATGATAGGGAGGAGGGTTGTATATGGACCTATTGCGCGAGGCGTTCGGCCGAGAAATAGCCAGCCTACAAGGGATCTTCTATCTGAGCGAAAGCGTTGATGCCGCCCCATCCCTGGATTCCGTGGAACTCGTCTTCAGGGATGGGGGGTCGATCATTTTTACATCGGCAACAGATTGGATTTTGAGGGTTTCCGTGGGGGCTTGGCCTCAACTTCCTGAATGGTGTTGGCCATCAAAGTCATGGGTATTCGCTCTGGTGGAGACGCAAATTGGCAATGCGGGATTTGTCGAAGTAGTAGATGTGAAGGATTTGCATAATGAAGTGGGGGATTTTGTTGGCTCGATCCTGGAATTCAGTGCCGGTAATCTGGTAATTAAGTCGGGTGACGCAATAACTGTCGAGTTGTATGTCACATCCTGAGGGTTTTCGATCTTTATGGAAATGTAGAGCGTAATAACGATCGGGATCTGCCGGTCGGC
>NZ_CAUVXP010000312.1:0-1377 GCF_963555955.1 Protofrankia sp. Cas3 | reverse complement strand
CGCGGTGACCTACGCGTCGGGTGGGGCGGTCCGGTCGTTCGGCTATGACAATCTTGGGCGGACGACGGCGGACACGCTGTCCGGGCCGGGTGGGACGTTGCGGGCGGCGACGTACAGCTACGACGCCAACGACAATCGGCTGACCGAAACGTTGAGTCCGGCGGCGCTGGCGGGGTCGGGCAGTCAGAGCTACGGCTATGACCGGGCGGATCGGTTGACGTCCTGGACCAGCCCGGCGAACGTCACGACGAGCTACGGCTGGGACGGGGCGGGGAACCGCACCGCGGTGAACGGGACCGCCGCCAGTTTTGATGAGCGGAACCGGCTGACCTCCGATGGGACGGCGACCTACACCTATACGGCGCGGGGGACGCGGGCGACCCGGACCGCGGGCGGGTCGACGGCGACGACGACGTTCGACGGGTTTGATCGGTTGGTGTCGGACAGTACGTCGGGGACGACGACGTATGGGTATGACGGGTTGGATCGGCTCGCGGTCCGTAACAGCACCACGCTGGGTTACGCCGGGGTGGAGAAGGAGCCGGTGGCGGACGGGACGTCGACCTACGCCCGGGATCCGGATGGGGATCTGATCGGCTTGGGGACGCCGGGTGGGGCGTGGGCGCCGCTGGCCGACACCCACGGGGATGTGGTGGCGGCGTTCACCACGAACGGCGCCGGCCTGACCGACCAGAAGGTGTTCGACCCGTTCGGCGTCCCGACCACCGCGGGTAGTGCGAATGTGCGGGTCGGGTTTCAGGGGTCGTGGACGGATCCGACCACCGCCAAGGTGTCGGCGGAGGCGCGCTGGTACACCCCGGGGACGGGTGGGTTTGTCTCTCGGGACAGTGTCGGTCTGCCGTTGTCCGGGTCGGTCGGGGTCAACCGCTATCTCTATGCGAACGCGAACCCGCTGGCCTCCAACGATCCGTCCGGGCATTTCGCGCCGGCTATTGGATGTGCGATCGGTGCCTTGCTCGGGCCGGAGGGGTGTGCTGCCGGAGCCGGTCTCGTCTTTGCCGTCGCAGGCACCGCTGCGGTTGCCGGCGGGGTCTATGCGCTCATTAAGGGCGGTCAGAAGGTCTATGAGACCGGTCAGGCTTTCGGTCGTGCTGGGGATCGGTCGGCTACTGCGGGAGCGGCTGCGCCGGCGGTGGCCGTCAGTGGGGTTGATCTGTACATTCCGGGTTTGCTGCCGGCTGAATTTTCGCCGAATCTGGGTGTTCCTGTTGCTCCGGGTGTCGGGCCGGTGGGTGGTGGTTCGTCGGGTGGCGGGGGTTCGTCGTCGAATGCCGGTGGCCGGGTTTCGCCGAGGACGAGTCGGCCGCAGGTGAAGCCACGGCCGACGAGTCCGCCGCCCAGGCCGTGGGTGTCGGC
>NZ_CAUVXP010000311.1:1261-2886 GCF_963555955.1 Protofrankia sp. Cas3 | reverse complement strand
GGGGGAGGCAGCGGTGAAGGCTGTTCGCAGCACCGTCGGTGGGGTGCGGGTGGTCGACGTGCCGGCACCGGCGGGCGACGGTGTGCGGCTGCGGGTCACGTCGGCGGGCGTCTGCGGTAGCGACCTGCACATGATCAGACAAGGTCCACGGTCGGTTACTCTTGGTCATGAGTTCGCGGGCCTCCTTGACGACGGCACGGCGGTCGCGATCTCCCCGGTCGTGGAGTGCGGTCGCTGCGCCAGCTGCCAGGGCGGGCAGACGCATCTGTGCCAGCACGCGATCAGCCGGATGTATGGCGTGTCGCGCGACGGTGGCATGGCCGACGAGGTGGTCGTGGACCCGGCGTCGCTCGTGCCTTTGCCTGCCGGCGTGGATCTCCGCACCGCTGCGCTGGTGGAACCGATCGCGGTCGTCGTCCACGGCCTGCACCGCGCCCCGATCGCCGCCGGGCAGCGGCTGCTGGTCGTCGGCGGTGGCACCATCGGGCTGGTGACTGTCGCCGTCGCCCGGGCGTGGGGCGTCGAGGTGGACCTGCTCGCGCGCCACGCCTCGCAGATCCAGGCCGGGGAGGCGCTGGGCGCGGGTAGCCCGCCCTCCGGGGACCGGAGCAGGCGTTACGACGTCGTCGTCGACGCGGCTGGCACCCAGAGTTCTTTGGACACGGCGGTGGCACGGGCCCTGCGCGGCGGCATGGTCTTGGCGCTGGGCACCTACTGGTCGCCAGTGCAGATCGACGGCACCTTGGCGGCCAAGGAAGTGACCGTGATCCCTGCCATACTCTACGGGTATCACCAGGGACGGCGGGAATTCGACGAGGCCGCTCAGCTGCTCGCACAGTCACCACAGCTGCCCGACAGGCTCGTCACCCACCGATTTCCGCTGCAGGACGCCGCCGAGGCATTCCGCGTCGCGGCCGACCGCGAAAGTGGAGCGATAAAGGTCCAGCTCGGGGACGGCTGATTCTCGCGCAGATCGCCGACCCCCTCTCTGCCAAGCTTGGTTGAGAGGGAAGGACAGGCATTACGCACTGAGACCACCATCAACAACACCAGGGATTTCCAGATCGGGAAACGGCTGACCAACCTGCCGGCACTCCGACAGATCGGCACCACTGGAGGGTTCCCGCTTTCGTGGACAGTCCTTATTATGCTGCGCGATCACCTTTCTTGTCAAATTCATCCTCGAACTCGACAGGGGTGAGGTAGCCGATCGTGGAATGGATCCGCAACCGGTTGTAGTACACCTCGATGTACTCGAAGACCCCGGTTCTGAGGCGTTCGACGGTGTCGAAAGGGTGGAGGTGGATGAACTCTTTCTTCAGGGTCGCCCAGAACGATTCAGCGACAACATGATGCTCGCAGTCGAAACAGATTCCGGTGCGGCCGACCGAGTTCCGCACGTTGTTGATCTTGCAGAAGTCGACGAATTCCTTGCTGGTGTACTAAGAAGAACGAAAGTATCTGGACGCGATAGTCATTGTCGTGATTTAATCGTTGCATGCGGAAAGGCGATGGCCGGAACCTTGACCACGGCACACTGGAAACAATCAGGATTCGCGTGGCGCGCCAGATTGTTGACGAGGGGGCGGACGCCGATGAAATGGCGGAGATGCTGGGCTTCAGTC
>NZ_CAUVXP010000311.1:0-649 GCF_963555955.1 Protofrankia sp. Cas3 | reverse complement strand
GCGCGGCGGTGTTCTCCTGGGCGCAGCAGTACCGCAATGGCGGGGTTGAGGCGCTGAGGGCGAAGCCGATTCCGGGTAGACCGAAGAAGTTGTCCGAGCAGCAGGCAGACAGGATCTACACGATCCTCTGCACTAAAACCCCCGACCAGATGCAGTTCGACTTCCAACTGTGGACCCGCTGGATGGTCCGGGACCTCATCACGCGACTGTTCGGTATCAACATCACCGAGCAGACGGTCGGCAGGATGCTGCGGCGCTGGGGAATGTCCCCGCAACGGCCCACCACGCAGGCGATCCAGCGCGACGAGGAAAAGGTGATGCGCTGGAAGACCGAGCAGTTCCCGAAGATCCGCGCCGAAGCTCGGCAGGTAGGGGCCACGGTCTACTTCGGGGACGAGGCCTCGGTGCGTACCGACCACCACGGTGGCACAACCTGGGCGCCCGTCGGTGAAACCCCAGTAGTCAGCCGCACAGGAGACCGGAAATCGGTTTGCATGCTCTCCGCGGTCAGCGCCCAGGGCAAACTGCACTTCATGCTCCAGCAGGGCGGATCCGTCGACTCCAAGGTATTCATAGAATTCTGCGGGAAGCTGCTCCACGATGACGGCGGAAAGGTCTTTCTCATCGTCGACGGAGTCAAGTACCACGA
>NZ_CAUVXP010000310.1:1561-2532 GCF_963555955.1 Protofrankia sp. Cas3 | reverse complement strand
GGCCCGCAGCAGGTTGTGGGTGATCGCGGCGAGGATGAGGCAGGCGGCGTTGGCGGTGAACCTGCCCGGGGGCAGGTGCGCGAGCGGGCCGTGGATGAGGTCGGCGTTGGCCTGTTCGATGATCGCGTGGTGGCGGTGCTGGGGCTCGGCTTGGGCCAGGGTGAACGGACTGTCGGTGAACACGGCGTGGTAGCGCCAGGTCGGAAACGGCTCGCCCTGCCCGGGGCTGGTCGTGTGGTTGAGCGCCCTGACCCGGCGGGCGACCGGTCGTGCGGTGACCTGGTGGCGGGTGTCCCTGAAGGCGGTGTAGGTGGTCTCGGTGATCTCCGCGTCGGAGATCCATGCCTTCAGGTCCTCGTCCCAGATCGCCTTCGGGTAGCGGATTGGTGTCCACGCTGTGTCGTCGATGGCCTCGTAGGCGGCGCGGATCGCGCTGTTGCCCGGTGTGGTGATCGAGAAGTGGATGTGAAGGCGGCGGCGGGTGGTCACGACCGTGCCGGTGTAGAACCCGGAGTCTCCCCGGGCGACGAGCGTCCCGGTGGCGCCGGCGTCGTGGGCGGCGCCGACGGTCTGGGCGAGGAATCGGGCCGTGCCTTTCGCCGAGACGGCGTTGCCGGCGCGCAGCCGGGCGTTCGTCACGAGCGGCGGGCTGGTCAGGGTCGACACGGTGCCGATCATCGCGTTCAGGCCCCGGACGAACACCGACCTGCTGGCGATCTTGGTGTGGCCGACGGTGGCGCCTTGCTTGGCCGGGCCGTACACGCGGCGCTGGCAGGAGCCGAGGTCGACGAACGCCAGCGTGTCGCAGCCGGTCAACAGCGGCGGCGCGGCGGCGGTGAGCCGGGCCAGTAGCAGCCGGTTGACCTGCTCGAGCTGGCTGATGCTGCCCAGGGTCAGCTTCCGCAGGAACGTGCCGAGGGTGGAGGGCGCGCGGATCCCGCCGAACAGGTCCGCAAGCGCGCCGGCGCGCA
>NZ_CAUVXP010000310.1:0-1332 GCF_963555955.1 Protofrankia sp. Cas3 | reverse complement strand
CGACCTTCAGCTCGACGTTCGCGCCGGCGTCGCCCGCCGAAGCGGGCAGGCGGAGGTGCGTGGCGACCAGGTCTGCCAGGCCGACCAGGTCTGCCAGGCCGACCCGGTCGGCCAGGCCCATTACCGGCACGAGCCCGGCGGCTGCGACCAGGTTGGGGTCGTCGAACGCGATGTGGATCTTCGATGGGCTATGCAACAATTGCCTCTCGGAAGTGCCCTCTCCTGTGGGTCGATGTTGGTCTCAGCAACCCCGTCATCCCAGGTCAGAGGGCACTTTCTCGTTCAGCACGCCGATCAACAGGCAAATCGGACGGTGCATCCAGGCTGAGAGCGACCGGCAATAGGTGTCACTTGAGACGTCGGGTGGTGGATCGGCTGTCCCAGCGGTAGAGCGTCCGGGCTTGCCGGATCAGTGCACGCACGGTGACGAAGGCTGCGGTCAAGTAGAGATAAAAATCGACGATCGCGCCGTTCTTGTCGGTACAACGACGGAGTTTGCCGTAGCCGTTCATCCACGCGTGAGTACGTTCCCCGACCCAGCACTTCCCGATCTGGATCGGGGTCCGCTCACCCTTCGGCGCGATCTCACCGACCATGCCATGGGCAGCCAGGACGGTCCGGACCGGCTGGCCGTCGTAACCGGAGTCCAGGTGCATGCGCGGGTGCGCCGGCAGGTCACCCACCTGCTGGTGGATCTCGCCGATGGTCGGGTCCAGCAGCGGGGAGTCATGCCGGTTCGCCCCAGCCGAGACGATCCCGAGCGGGACACCGCCGCCATCGGTCCCCACGGACCGCTTCATGCCTTGTTTGCGCCGATCCACCGGGGACGGACCCGCCTTGTCCCCACCACACGGCGCCTTGGTGATACAGCCGTCACCGGTCAGATCCGCCACCTCCAAACCGATCATCCGGTCGTAGGCGGCCAGCGCCGCGGCGTGGACTTTACGGGCGATCCCCAGCCGGGCCCACTCGGCCAGACGGCGTCGGATCGTGCGGTCCGAGCAGCCCGGGACCGCGATCCGCTCGTAACCCGAGCCGTGGACCGCGGCTTCCACGATCTTCTCGAAGATCAGACGGTCGGGGATGCGTGGCCGGTGACAGTGCAACGGATGGGTCGGGCAGACCCGCGGATGGGACGGCAGCAGCGGTTCGAACTCGCTCCAGACGGCGTCGAGCAGGCATGCTGGTACGGCAGGCATGGAACCCCCCGGTCAGTTACAGAGCGTCGAGAACTCCATGATTGACCAGGGCCATGCCTGCATCCATTCGGCCCCTCATCGACATCCCACTGCAGCGCCCATTGCCGGTCGCTCTAAGCTTGATTTTTAACCT
>NZ_CAUVXP010000309.1:0-2515 GCF_963555955.1 Protofrankia sp. Cas3 | reverse complement strand
CACAACATCGCCGCCTGGACCGGACAGACCGGTGATCCGGCCAAGGCGCTGCAACTGTCCCGGGAGCTGCTACCCGACCGGGAGCGGGTTCTCGGCCCCGACCACCCCGACACCCTGACCACCCGGCACAACATCGCCGCCTGGACCGGACTGGCCGGTGATCCGGGCGGAGGTGAACGGTAGAAAGGGTGCGAGGGCGGTCGTGCTCCCGGTGTCGTTCTGTTCGGGCAGCACCGTAGCCAGGGCGTAACGCAACACGTCTGCCTAGAGCCGGTCGAGATACTCCCGGCCTACGGCGCAGGGGTGATCTGGGGGAAGGCCGCGGCCAGCGCATCGCGCCACGGACGCAGCGGCGTCAGGCCCGCGTCGCTCCACGAACGGGACGACAGCACCGAATAGGCCGGGCGCGGAGCCGGCCGGGGGAACGCGTCGGTCGTCGTCGGCGTGACCTTCGCCGGGTCCATCCCCAGCTCGGCGACGATCGCCCGAGCGAATCCGTACCAGGTCGTGTCGCCACCGCCGGTGCAGTGGTAGATCCCCGGCCTGACCCCCGATGCCGCGAGCTCGATCAGCCCGGCGGCGAGGTCCACCGCCCAGGTGGGTGACCCTTGCTGGTCGTCGACCACCGACAGGGTGTCGCGCTCCGCCGCGAGCTTGGCGATCGTCCGGACGAAGTTGCGCCCGGACGCGCCGTACACCCAGGCGGTGCGCACGACGTAGGCAGACGGACACAGCGCGAGCACGGCCTGCTCGCCGGCGAGTTTGGTCCGCCCGTATGCCGAACGCGGCGCGGTGGGGGCATCGGCCTCGTACGGCTTGTCCGCCGTGCCGTCGAAGACGTAGTCGGTGGAGACGTGCACCAGTGTTGCGCCGACCTCGGCACAGGCTGCGGCCAGCTGCGCCGGAGCGGCAGCATTCGCGGCGTAGGCGCCCGTCTCGTCGGACTCGGCACCGTCGACGTCCGTCCAGGCGGCGGTGTTGACCACCACGAGACCGCCCTGGATCTTCGCGGGCCGGGCCTGGTCCGCGATGACCGCCCGCACCCGGGCCGCGTCGGTGACGTCGAACTCGGCGCGGGTGAAACCCGCCCAGGCAAGGACCCGCTTATCGGACTCCAGCAGCTGACAGAGGTCCGCTCCGAGCTGACCGCCGGCTCCCGTCACCATCACGCGCACCAGGTAAGTGTGGCAGACCTCGCCAGATGATCATCCACGGCCCATCCCATCACCCACCGTGGATGAAATGACCATACCGCCATCGTTTGATTACACAAAGTATCAGCCGTGCACTCAGGATCAGGGTTACCCGGCGCAGCGCCGGGCACGGCTGGCCAACCAGGTCTGGCCGTCACCGTCGTCCGGAGAAGGCAGCGATCAGACCCCCGGCGCCCCGGCGAGCACCCGACGACGTGCTGACCCGCGCCCGGTCCCGTCCACCGCGGGGGGTTGTCCTGCTGACAGCGTTGCACCTCACGCTGTTGGCGACCTACTCGTTCACATATCCGACCTGGACCGGTTACGACGAGGCCCAACACGTCGACATGGTCTACGGGCTGCTCCACGGCGGTGGATGGCCGGCGCCGGGCGACCGGATCATGGCGAAGGGGGTCGCCGCCACCTCGGACGACTTCGATCGCGGCCGGTACGCCGGGATGTTCCAGTCGGGTCGCAGATCCCCCAGTGATCCACCATTCGCCGCGATCAGGCCGACGCCCCGCGGCCGGCGCCTGTCCTTTGATGCGCTGGGCGGCCCCGAGCCGGTCACGGACGGCCGGCTGCCCAACCAGATCGTGCAGCACCCGCCGATGATCTATGCGGTCGGGGCGGGCATGCTGGCGGCCCTGCCGGGATCGTCGCGATGGGCCTATGACCGGCAGGTCTGGGCGCTGCGCCTGCTCAACATCAGCCTTGTCGCTCCCCTGCCCCTGCTCGCCTGGGCGGCCGCGCGGCGGTTCGGGCTCTGCCAGCCGTTGGCACAGGCTGCCGCGGCAGTGCCGCTCGCCGTTCCCGGCCTGACCCGGGTCGGGGCCACGTTCAACAACGACGGACTGCTGATGTTCTCGGTCGGCGGGCTGACAGTACTGATCGCCGGCGTACTGGCCGGTGACATACGCCGGCGGACAGCGGTGGGGATCGCCCTGTCACTCACCGTGGCACTACTCACCAAGGCGCTGGCTCTGCCGCTGGTGCTGATGGTCGCGATCGCCTATCCGCTCGGCTGGGCGGCGCCCCGCGGACCACGCGGGCGCCGCTGCGCCCTGACCACCGGGTCCGGGCGGGCCGCGGTTGTACGCACGCCGCCGTGGCGGCCGGCGCTGCTCGCGATCGGGCTTGCCTGCGCAGCCGGCGGATGGTGGTGGGTCCGCAATTACATCCTCTACCACTCAATAGAGCCCAATGGATGGGCAACTGACCCACCACGGCGAGAACCGATCCTGCTACCGAAGTCATTCGGCACCTGGTACGGCTACTTCTGGCGAACGATCATCAGTCGGTTCTGGGGCTGTCTCTTATAC
>NZ_CAUVXP010000308.1:0-2564 GCF_963555955.1 Protofrankia sp. Cas3 | reverse complement strand
AGGCTGCGGCACCTCTCCGAGTTAGAGCGACCGGCAATAGGGACCCGGCGTCGCGGGGCTGGGGCACGCACCTCGCCGCGTTGTCGTCGGTCGACACCCGACACCAGGGTGCCTTCCTCCTCCGCCTCGCGATCTACGTGCCCCAGTCCCGCTCCTTGATCCACGCCCCTATTGCCGGGCGCTCTAAATGGAGCCGAGCTATTGTTTCCGCGCGGTCCGCCGTCAGTTCCTCAGGAAGCGCGCGACGGCGTCCTGATGTTGCCGCGTGTCCAAGGGGTGGTACTCGGCGGCGAGCGCGTACTCGTCCCCACCCGTTCTCCTCTGAGGCGACGGCCGTCACGGCCGGTGGCGGTGTCAACGGACGGCGATCGCGTTGGCCGGTGAGCCGATGCCGCCCGGGATGCGCAGCGGCACAGCGACGAAGAGGAACGTCCAGCGCTCGTCGGCGGCGGCAGCAGCAGCAAGATCCGCGAACCAGAACAGCTCGCCGAAAGGCAGCCCGAGGTTACGCATCATCCGGATGTGGGCGGACCGGCTCGAATCGGCGGGCAACGGTCCGGCCTCCACCGCGATGTTGTCCGCGGCGACGGCTCCCCATCCCTGGCGGTGCGCGAGTGGCGCGAGATCCGGGCTGATCCCGGGCACTCTCGCGTCCGTCGCCAGGACCATCGCCTCCCGCACCGCGTCGGACGCCGCGGCGAGGTAGGCCTCCGTCCAGCCGGTACGCACGCACACCACGTCGCCCGGCTCGATCCGGACACCCTGCGCGGCGGCGGTCGCGAGCAGCTCGGGTTCGTCGATGACGTGGTCCGGTGGCAGGGGCCGGTCAGCTCCCCCGGCGACGTGCCGGCCGACGTCAAGGAGGACGCCACGTCCGGTGATGCCGCGCTGGGCGAGGGCGTCGATGCTGTTGCGGTGGGCGTAGCCCCGCTCGTCCACGCTGTCGAGCCCGGCGCCGTTGTAGAAGACGCCGTCGACCCCGTCCTCGACGAGTCCGCAGTGGGACAACGCGTCCCACTGCGTCGAACCCTGCGTGGGCAGCATGACGCAGTCGTCGTTGAGAACCATGCCCTTGTAGACGTGGTTGCGGCGGAGCGCGACCTTCTCCAGCGCCGGCCGTCCGATCTGGCGGTGGCGGGGCTGGTCCAGCGGCAGGTTGAGCGGGAACGTCGTCCCCGTCCGGATGCACCCGGCGCCCCGCAGCACCGCGGCCGGTGTGATCAGGTTGAGCGTGCCGAGTTCGTCGTCCGCCCCGAACCGACCCCAGTTCGACAGCTCGGGCCGACGCGGGCCTCCATGGGTGTCGGCGACGACCTCGCCTGTTGCCTTGCCCTCGGCCCGCACCCCGCCGACACTGACACTATGCGGCGCATAGCGCAAGACAGGCCGGAACCGGAGCGTGCTTCCCATCAGTCGTCGAACCCCGCGTGCCTACCCAGGCCGACGCGGCAGACGCGGCACCCGGCGACTAGCCGGCTCCCCCTGCGGCACGCACCCGGAGTCCCGCGATGATGACGTCGAGGGCGAACTCCAGGTAGGCCTCCGCGTCCAGCGTGGCGCCAGCCGACGCCACCCGCTCGAGCGCGGGGTAGGTCTGCGGATCGTCGGCCAGCCGATGACGACCTGGTGGGCCGCCGCGCCGGGCGAAGCCGGCCGCCAGCTTGAGGTAGCCGACCCAGTAGGCCTGCGTCGTGGCCTGCGCCAGCACCGAGGTCCGCTCGTCGAAACCCGCGTCGAGCAGGATGGCGGTCGCGAGGTCGGCGAGCCGGGTGCCGTTGCGGGTCACGCTCGTCTCCACGAGCCAGTCCGCCACTCCCGGGCAGTCGTTCACCGTGACGCTGAGCCGTCGGTGGACCGCGCGCAGCCGGTCCTCCCACGGCCCGTCCGGCGGCGCCTCAACCTAGCCGAGCACCCGTTCGACGACGAGTCTCAGCAGGGCCTCGCGGGTCGGGACGTGGTAGTGGATCGCCATCGTGGTGACACCGAAATCACGTGCCAGCCCGCGCATGGTCACCCGGTCGAGACCCTCGCGGCGCGCAACCTCCAGCGCCGCATCGACGATCCGGCGCTCGCTCAGGGGCGCCGCCGCCCGACCCGGCGATACGGGAGCGGATCCGGGCTCGCCCATCACCGTGACCGCCTGCGGGGCTGTCGACGTCACCCCCGCGGCCGTCGGCACCGCTCGCTCAGCCACCAGCAGACCCTCCTCGAGGCCGACAGCCTTCCCGGACGTCACCCCTCTATTGTCACCCCGCTGGCCCGCGCCCGACGGCGCGCACTGGCCGACCTACCGCGGAAGCCCCAGGCGACTCGGCACAAGCGGCGGAACGACGCTCTTGCGAACCACCCCTACGCGCGACAAAGCAAAGTCACTCTGCGCCGCATAGTAGGCATTTACCCGAAGCCCTCCCCTGCACAGGTTCGTCCGCTGGGTCAACGACGAAGAGTGACGCGCCAGCCAGCCTGGCCGCCGGGGGCGCGGTCGCTGCTCCTCGCACCCGTCGCACTATGCATGGCATAGTTGGGAAGCCCGGCCCACCGGCACACCGAGAGGATGCGGTCGA
>NZ_CAUVXP010000307.1:0-2709 GCF_963555955.1 Protofrankia sp. Cas3 | reverse complement strand
GGGTGTCGGGTGGGGTGATGGCGTGCATCGCCCCGTATGCGGCCGGCCAGTCGATGAGGTCGGCTGGGCTGTTCAAAGTTTCGCGGCTTCGTCGGCGGCTAGCCATGCCGAGTCAATGATCAGTTTTCGGTATGCGCGGCATTGCGGGCTGGATGGGAGGATTGTTTTTGTGGATTCGGCGCGGAGGAATGCGATTCGTTTCCATGCGACCCGGGCGAGGATGGGGTCGTTGCCGACGAAATTCGTGTAGAGGGGGTCGCCGTTTGACGCGTGGCCGCCTGGGGGTGGTGTGGGGATGCGGTCGGCGGCTAGGTCGAGGTCTGCGACGGTCCACGGGGACGTGTCGAGCGGGGGGGGTGGGACATGTGTTGAGGTGACATAGCGGGGGATTCGGCTACCGGGGGAGCGTGGCCGTCCGGAGCGGATTTCGTCGAAGGTTGCGTCGACGTGTCCTGCATCGTCGGGCGCATACGGGGTGCAGATGACCCATACGCCGGAGCGGTCTTCGACAATCATGCGGCCGGCGGGGTCGCGGGTGACGGATAGGATTTCCCGCCTGGCTTTCACGACGGATTGGGGGTGGCCGAGCGCTTTTGCTGCCTCGAGCAGGAGCTGGTCGCCGGTGTGGATTGGGCGGGGTGGCCGTGCGGGGAAATCGTCGATAATCACGGGCATGTTTTGGCTCGTTTCTTGGCGGGCGACTATTGCACGTCGATCATACCGCAGCTGGTCGGGGTCTGCGATTTGGGGTGGGGGCGGGAATGCGCGGGAAGGCTGGGCGTCAAAGCTGCTGAGGGTGCGCCGGTGGCTGAGACTCATGTGTTGTCCTGTCGGTCGAGGTGGCGCCGGTGGCGGGCGGCCAAGCCGAAGTTCCGGCGGATTGTTTTCGCGGCGCTGGCGGCCTTCTGGGTGGCATGGCGGGTACGTGCCGCTTCGATGGCTGCGGCAACACGGGCGAGGGATTCGGCGCGGAGGGTTTCGAGGTCGGCGGGGGTGGCGGTCATTGTCGTGCTTTCGGGTGGGAAGGAGCCGGACGGGGCAGGGTCCGGCGGGGGGTCAAAAAAGTGTCGGCTGCTGTGGACCGGCGGTTGCGGGGACGGTAACTCCCTCAAGCGGGTTCAGCCGCGCCACCAGTACATCGATCCGAACCTCGATCTCTGCGGCACACTCCCGGCACCAGTCGACCGTGGTGCAGCCTTCGCAGAGAAGCTCATCCGAGACGGCCGACTGGTGATGCGGCGAGCCGGGTCCTGTGCACCAAGGCTGTCCCCAGTGAAGCCGTTTGCCGGTAAGCCATTCCTTGCGGTCTCGACGCAACTCTCGCAGTTCAGCGTTGATTGCTTTCGTTTCGGTTCTGCCGGTCTTGGTCATCGATGCATCCTTCAGGTTGGTTGATGGGATCCCGGAGCCGGACGGGGCAGGGTCCGGCGGGGGGTCAGTAGGTCGATACGGGGATCGGCCGGTCGTTGGCGTAGTAGCCGGCCGGGCGGAGCGTTCGGGGCCATCCTGCGAGGTCTGCGCGGGTGAGTTCACCTTCGTACGCCTGTTTCACGATGATGGTCTTCGGCGCCTTCGGGTTGGTCACCCGCTCCGGATTCGGTATCCGCCGTGAACGAACGGGACGGACGGTGATCTCACGGCCTAGCACCTTCGGCGACAGTTCGGTGATGAGGTCACACCACGGTTTGCCGTTGTGCGCTGCATTCTCGCCTCTGAGGTTCAAGAGAGCATGGTTCATTTCGTGGATGAGAACGTCGATGGCGGTGAGCGGTCCGCCTTTGTTGAAGAGGGTTTGCGATAGGGTGATCCGCGGGCCTTCGGGCTGAAAGCGGGTTAGTCCGGTGCAGTGTCCGTAGGCGGTGATGCCGATGAGGATCGGCAGGGGTGGTAGCTCATCGGCGAAGAGTTCGTTGTTGATGCGTTCGAATTGGTCGACTGCGAATTTTCCGGCGTCTTTCCATAGGAGAGTCGCGGCCCGTCGATATTCATCGATTGTGTCTTCCAGCTGTGTGACACACCCTCCCTTTGGCTGGGTCATGCGGCACCGTCCGGGGCACGGTTGGGGATGTTGAGCTGGACCACGACCCCTCCCGATGGTGACTGTGAGTGGCTGTCGGACGGGGTGGGGTCAGGCGTTCCGGACTGGTCGTGCCCTCCCTGTTGTGCCCTCGGACCTCCAGTCGTGCCCAGTCGTGCCCCACGTGCCCGGGGGCCAGACTGGGCACAACTGGGCACGACTGACTCTTCGGAGTCCGGCGGAGGGAGCGACCACGTCGTTTCGGACGGGTAGCCATCTCGGGTGGTGACTACTTTTAGTGACAACCGTGCCGTCCGGAGGATCTTGGTAGAGATGCCCTCTTCCTTCGCTGCCTTTTTGGTGTCCGCGCTGGACGCCGAGCCTCCGTTCTCCTCGAGGTACTCCTTGAGCCATGCCTCAGCATCGCTACTCCGGTATCCAGGACCGGTCGAACCCAGCACCTCGGATACGGACGCATCGGCCATTCCCTGGAACGAAAACTTGCCGACGTGGGTGTCACCATTCTTTGTTTCCACGATGGCGTCTGATATCGCGTAGGCCAGAGACGGAAGGTCGTGATGGTCGCGGCCGAGACTATTTTTGACCTGGGTCATTACCCTGTCGCCGCTTTCGGCGTCCCGCGCGAAGCCGAAAATGGACCGGGCAACGTTCTTGAATGCGCCGGAACCGGT
>NZ_CAUVXP010000306.1:0-2803 GCF_963555955.1 Protofrankia sp. Cas3 | reverse complement strand
CGGCCAACGATTATCTGATCGACTGTGAACGGCTCCTCCTGGACCGCAAGGCCGATGACACCGATAGCGGGGCTGCGGTAGCGGTCTGAGTCTGGTTCTTCTTCTCGCGGGTGCCGGGGCCGATTGCGGGCGCTGTTCTTCGCCGGTTCCGGACCGCTGATTCTCGATTCTTCTAATGCTGGGTGGGTGTGATCTGTCATGGCCAGAATCAACGGCTCACGGCCGTTTCCCGAGGTGCCGACCAGGCATCCGAAAATCGACGTGCCGCTGTGGGCGGTCCTGCTTGGGCTGGCCGGCCGGATAGGCGCCCATGTGGTCGTGTTTCTCGTGCGTCATCCGGTGGCGGTGGCGGTGCTGCTCGCGGTGGCGGTGGTCCGCCAGCGGTTCGGCCTGGTCGGGCTCGGCGTCGGGCTCCTGGTCCTCGTCTTGGTCGCCGGGCTGTGGCGGCTGGCGCATCGCCGATCGTTCGACGGGCTGGCCCGGTGGATCCGCGGCCGGTTGCGGCTGCTGGTCATCTACCGGTGGCGGTGGCGGCCCGTCATGGTCCATACGGATCTTGCGATTCGGATTCCGGTGTCCAACGGTGACCGGGTCACCTTCGCCGAAACCTTCCCCCGAATTCGGACGATCCGCTCGGACCGGTGGGGCGACCAGCTGCGGATCGAGCTGCTCTACGGCCAGACCCCCGACCAGTGGGCGGAGCAGGCCGAGGCGCTGCGCCACGCCTTCCGGGCGCGGTCGTGTCGGATCCGGTCCGATCGGGTGGGGTTCATCTGGGTGGACTTCGCCCGCCGTGATCCCCTCGCCGTTCTCATCCCCCCGGCTGATCTGGACGGACCCGACGCCGACGGAACCGGCGATGACGACGATGACGGTCCGGTGGACCTGTCCGGGATTCCGATCGGCCGCCGGGAGGACGGCGACCTGTGGCGGCTGCCGGTCCGCGGCGCCCATGTCCTGATCGCGGGGGCGACCGGTGCGGGGAAAAGCGCGGCGGTGTGGGCGATGATCCGCGGGCTGGCCCCGGCGGTCCGCGCCGGCCTCGTCGAACTGTGGGTAGCCGACCCCAAGGGTGGGATGGAACTTGCGTTCGGGCAGGCGATGTTCTCCCGGTTCGCGACCGACACCGACAGCATCGCCGATCTCCTCGACGACGCGGTATCGGTCATGCGGAAACGCGCCGCCCGGCTGCGCGGCGTCAGCCGGCTGCACACTCCGACGACCGGCGAACCGCTGATCGTGGTGATCGTCGATGAGATCGCGTCGCTGACCTCGTATGTGACGGATCGGGAGTTGAAGCGGCGGCTGGCGGCGTCGCTGCCGCTGCTGCTCTCCCAAGGCCGCGCACCGGGCGTGGTGGTGATCGGGGCGGTGCAGGACCCGCGCAAAGAGGTGCTGCCGTTTCGGGACCTGTTCCCGGTCCGGGTCGCGCTGCGGATGACCGAAGCCGACCAGGTTGATCTCGTGCTCGGGGACGGTGCCCGCGACCGCGGGGCACGGGCCGACGAGATCGGCGAAGACATGCCCGGGGTCGGCTATGTGCTCCTGGACGGCCAAGCCGACCCGGTGCGGGTGCGGGCGGCCTGGGTCGACGATGCCGAGATTGCGCGGATGGCGCGTCGGTATCCGGTGCCGGCGGTCGCCGAACTGATCGACATCGTCGGTGACGGTCCGGACGGCTGGACCCCGGATGTGGACGGGCGGGCGGCATGACCGCGAGTCCGGAGGACTACGCCCCGGTGTATCCGCTGCCGGTCTGCGACTGCTGCCGGCATCTGTGGGTGGCGCACTGGGCGGATGACGGCTGCCAGATCCCGGCGGGGCGGGGGCGGGTGTGTGGCTGCCGGGAACCGCCACCCGACCACCCCGACCGACCCGAGACCGAGGACGGCCAGGACCACGACCGCGGACAGGAGGAATCGGCGGCGTGACCGACGTGAGCACCCCGCCGGCGGCGGGCAGCCGGGCCGCTCGCCTGCGCCAGCCACTGGCCCGCCACGTCCTGGAGGCGGTCGCGGCGGAAAACGGGGTGTGCATCCGACCGCTGGCGATGCGCCGCGTGGACATGGTCACCGGGGAAACCGAGATCATCCCGATGGCGTGCGGGGCCACCCTCGCGAGCAAGTGTCCGCCGTGTGCCGAGCGGGCGCGGAAACTGCGGATGGCGCAGTGCAAGGCGGGTTGGCATCTCGATGACGAACCGCTACCCGACCCGGACCCACCGACCGATGACGCGAAGACGCTGGTCCAGCTCCGGGCGGATCTCGAAGCCGTCCGCACCGACGCCACGGACAGCCACGATGTGGATCAGATCGCCGAAGTCGACGATCTGATCTCGCAGGTGGACGCGGCGTTGGCAGACCTCGGCGTCCGCGGCAGGACCGCACCGGACAACCGCGACCGACCCCGGCGGACCCGGTCGACCCGCCGGCGTCAGGACGCCCCGGACCTGCCCCGGCTGCCCGTCGATCGACGGACGGTGGGGCAGACGTTCACCGGATCGGACGGGACGGTGTGGCGGCCGTCGATGTTCCTCACCCTCACCTGCGACTCGTACGGTCGGGTGAACTCGGACGGCGCGCCGGTGGACCCGGACGGCTACGACTATCGGCGGGCGGCCCGCGACGCGATCCACTTCCCCAAACTCGTTGATCGCTTCTGGCAGAACCTGCGCCGGGCCGTGGGGTACGACGTCCAGTACTTCGCCTGCCTGGAACCCCAACGGCGCCTCGCACCGCATCTGCACGCGGCGATGCGCGGCACGATCCCGCGGGTGCTGCTCCGCCAGGTCGCGGCGGCGACG
>NZ_CAUVXP010000305.1:0-2842 GCF_963555955.1 Protofrankia sp. Cas3 | reverse complement strand
TTTAACAAGAACCTACTAAGAAGAACGAAAGTATCTGGACTCGCTACCAGCGGATGTAGGCGAGATGGGGGGTCACCGAAGAATCCGACGACAAGGGCGGGGTTCTCCTGAAGCCTGCGGAGTGCGGCGAGGGCGTTGGAGTACAGGTCCGAGACCGATGTAATCATTTTTCAGCCGATCTGGGCAGTCTTCACGTTGTTCCAGACCCACTCAGTCTGCTTGCCACAGTGCAGGGTGCGATGGGCACGAGAGCGTGAACAGGCCGATTATCAGCAGTGAGGGTCTGCTGCGGCTGGTCGAGCTGGTAGCGCGGTTGCGGGCCCGTGACTCGGGCGAAGGTGATGCGTCGTGGACAGCGAGAGCGGGAGCGCGCCCCCCAGAGTCCGGCGAAGCCATCGGCGGCGGCGACGCGGTGGGAGCTGCTGCCGGAGCTGAGCCGCCAGGCCACGCTGCGGGTACTGAGTGCGCTCGTGGACCGGATGGTGACGACGTCGGCGGTCGGGACGACGAGTCAACATGGCCAGGTTCAGGCCAGCGGGGACGGGGGCGAGGGTGATGCTGCTCCGTGAGCAGAGCCCCGGGAAGGTGGCGGGCTGGCACCACGACCGTCTTGCGGTGGTGTACGTGCGGCAGTCCTCGAAGCAGCAGGTCCTCGACCACGGGGAGTCGACGCGGTTGCAGTACGGGCTGGTGGAGCGGGCGGTGGCGTTGGGCTGGTCGCGGGCCCGACTGCTGGTGATCGATGAGGATCTGGGCCGGTCCGCGGCCGGCGCGGGGGACCGGCCGGGTTTCCAGCGTCTGGTCACCGAGATCACGATGGGCCATGTGGGGTTGGTACTCGGGATCGAGATGTCTCGGCTGGCCCGGGCCGGACGCGACTGGCATCAGTTGATCGAGCTGTGTGGCCTGTCGCGGACCCTGCTGGGGGACACCGACGGGGTCTACGATCCCAACGAGTACAACGACCGGCTGCTACTGGGTCTGAAGGGGACCATGAGCGAGGTCGAACTCCACCTACTCAAGCAGCGGATGGCCTCGGGACGGCTGGCCAAGGCCGCCCGGGGCGAGTTGGCCGTCCCGCTGCCGGCCGGGTATGTCCGCAGGCCCTCCGGGGAGGTCGTCGTCGACCCGGACGAGCAGGTCCAGGCCGTCATCCGGCTGGTCTTCGGGTTGTTCGAGCAGCTCGGCACGGTGCATGCGGTGCTGCGTTTCCTGACCGAGCACCAGATGCAGATCGGGATGCGGGAACGCGCCGGCCCGGCCCGGGGCGAGGTGGTCTGGCGTCGACCGCACCAGACCGGGATCGGGAACATGCTGCGTAACCCGGCCTACGCCGGGATCTACGCCTATGGGCGGACCCGCGTCGATGCGAGCCGCCCGATGCCCGGGCATCGGTGGCCGGGGCGGGTCCGTACCGCGGCCGGGGACTGGCTGGTGACGATCCCCGGCCTGCTGCCCGCCTACATCACCGTTGAGCAGTACGAGGCCAACCTGGCCCGGATGGCGGCCAACCGGGCCCGGGCCGAGAGCCTCGGTGCCCCTCGGGACGGGCCGGCGCCGCTGACCGGGCTGGTGATCTGCGGTGTCTGCCACCGCCGGATGGGTGTGACCTACGAGAGCAACCGCACCGGTCTGGTGCACCGCTATGTGTGCCGGAGCGGGCACCTGACTTACGGGCTGGAGCGGTGCCAGCAGATGGCCGGGGCGTTCCTCGACGCCCATGTGGTCGAACAGGTCCTCGCCGCACTGGCCCCGGCCGCGTTGGAGCTGTCCGTGCACGCGGCCGGGCAGGTCGAACAGCACCGCCGGGAGGTGGATCGGATCTGGCGGCAGCGGTTGGAGCGCACCGAGCAGGCATGCGACCGGGTCCGGCGCCAGTACCAGCAGGCCGAGCCGGAAAACCGTCTGGTGGTCCGGCAGTTGGAGTCCGACTGGGAGGCCGCGCTCACCGCCCGCCAGCAACTCGTCGAGGACTACCAGCGGTTCACCCGCAGCCGCCCCGTCCGGTTGAGCCCGGCCGAGCTGGCCGCCATCCGCGCCCTGTCCCGGGACATTCCCGCGCTGTGGGAGGCGCCGAGCACCACCTGCGCCGACCGCAAAAAGCTGCTGCGCTGCGTGGTCGACCAGGTTGAGGTCACCGCCGAGGGGGCGAGCGAGAAAGTGCACGCCACTCTCGTGTGGGCCGGCGGCAGCCGCGGCACCGCCGATCTGGTGCGGCCGGTGGCCCGGATCGACCAGCTCTCCTACCACCCGCGTCTGGTCGGCCGCCTGCGGGCGCTGGCTGCCGCGGGGCTGACCGCGAAGGCCATCGCCGACCAGCTTGCCCGCGAAGGCATCCGGCCGCCCCGGCAGCGGGAGCGCTTCCACGACGGCGAGATCCTCCAGCTCCTCCACCGGCACGGCCTGCGTCCCGCTGGATCCGGGCAGTCGCACGCCGACCAGCGTCTCCTCGGTTCTGATGAATGGTGGCTGGCCGTGCTCGCCCGTGAGGTCGGGATGCCGGTGGCGACGTTGTTCGGTTGGCTCGCCCGTGGCTGGGTCACCGGCCGGCAGGACACCCGACCACCCCACCGGTGGATCATCACCGCTGACCGTGCCGAGGTCGAGCGGCTGCGGACCCTCCATCAGCTGCCCGCGGGCTACCACAACCGGCGCCGCTGGACCGAGGCAGAACTCGCCGACCCCGAGAAGGGAGTCTGATCCTCATGCAACACGAACACGACAGGAGCTGCACTGAGACCACGACATCTCGTCCGGGTTGGTGTCGGGGGCGTAGGGCGGGAGGACGAAGATCCGGAGCTTCCCCTCTGTTCCAGCGACGAATTCGCGGACGGCCTTCGAA
>NZ_CAUVXP010000304.1:0-2861 GCF_963555955.1 Protofrankia sp. Cas3 | reverse complement strand
CGCCGTGCAGATCATGGCGAGGGCGAGGGCTGGCTTGGTGGCGAAGGTGACGTGGTCGGGGACGCCCGCGGTGTGGCATCGGACGGGGTCGTCGGTCCAGCTGGCTGGCAGGTACAGGCGGCGGTCGACCATCGCTCGTCCCTTCCCGGACACGTAGGCGGCGAAGACACCGATCTGGCAGTTTTCGATACGGCCTGCGGTGCCACTGTATTGCCGTTGGACACCGGCCGACTTTGGGCCTTTCTTCAGAAACCCGCTTTCGTCAACGACGAGAACCCCATCCGACTCCCACAGGCTTTCAACGACGTATGCGCGGGTGACCGTCTGGACCGCGTCGGCGTCCCACGCGTACTCGTTCAAAAGCCGTTGCATCTTGTGAGGTGCCGCATCGCCTGCATGCTCGGCGAGGGTCCATCCGTTCTTCCGTGAAACCGCCGACAGGAGACCCATCAGGTATGCCCGTGCCTGATGCAGCGATTCATCCGTCCGGAAGCACCCCGCCACCCGAGCGAACAGTTCGTCGAACCCTGCATCCCATGCGACCATATCCACATCTCCCGTACAGCTCGCACCGCACGCGCCATCTTCTCCATGTTCATCCACAGATCCGGGAAATCACATGATGGTAGTTCGACGCGCGGCGCCGCGCCGATCATCAGCCGGGAGACCACACGGCGATCACTGTTGCTGTAGTACTAGAGCATGCGCAAGGCCGGGTGATCCCAGCGAGGTATCATCAAGCGTGACCATTCCACTACGTGACCACAAAATGCTTTGGGGTCGAGCCGGCAACCGTTGCGCGTTTCCCGATTGCCGGCTTGAATTGGCCGAAGAGGTAGCTATCGGCGACTCGGTAATAGTTGGCGAAGAAGCCCACATAGTCGCCCGAAACGAATCACACACGCGCGGTCGGAGCTCGCTGACACAAACGCAGAGGGATAGCTATTCCAACCTAATCCTTCTATGTAAACCAGCAGGTCACCGGGCGGATCGGGGTTGTGAGACCCCACACGGTCGGGGTCGAGACGAACGCGGCCGAACCCGGTCCCGACAGGGGTTGGGGGCCGGGTCCGGCCGCAGGTGAGCGCCTACCTAGCGCTGGCTACTTGAGGGCGACGCCTCCGGAGTTGCGGTAGGCGATCGTCTTGTTGATCAGGTTGCCGCCGTCGGTCTCGGGCGTGGTCTGTTCGGACCATCCCGCGCCGAACAGCAGGGCTGCGACATGGGCATCGGCCACCTGGGTCATGTGCGAGAACAGCCAGTCCACCTTGTCGTCCTGGTAGTGGCTGGGCGTGTTGTTCTGCGTCATGTTTCCCACCGGGATCTGCCACAGCACCACCGGCTTGCCGACCGTCTCGGCCATCGTCTTGTAGAAGCTCAGGGCGGTGGCGGCCTTCTGGTCGGTCCAGAAGGTGTCCTTGCCCCCGTGCGCCGGCTGGGCGTACCAGCCCGCGTCCCGGTCGGAGATGTCGGTGACCAGGAAGTCGCCGGCGTTGGCGCCGAGGTCGACGTAGTCGCTCTGGCACTTCTTGATGTTGCTCTGCCAGTCGAAGCAGGACATGTGCAGGCCCACGCCGGCGTGCGGCGCGTACTTGCGGGTCATCGCGATCATGCACTGGGCCAGGCCGGAGGCGCTGTTCTCCTGGGAGCCGCAATCGGTCGGGTTCGCCGACCTCACCTGCGCCGGAACCTGGTGCAGATTGCCCAGCGATCGGGCGAAGCCCCAGAAGTCCGGCTCAAGGTCGATCAGGTCTTGCGACGTGCCGATCTTCTGCAGGAAGAACCGGTAGTCGTTCAGGTACTTGCCGAGCAGGTCGGCGTTGTTGATGACCCTGACCTCGTCCGGGCCCTCACTCAGGCCGGCCATACCTGCGACGTCGATCAAGGAGTACCAGTCCCAGACCATCCTCTGCGGGTGCGCCTTGCCCTGGTAGGTCGCGTTGGCCACGGAGTTCTCGCGCACGGTGATCTGAGTACCGGGTGCGGTGGTGGGGCCGGTCCAGCACCCCCACCAGTTCGACCATGCCGGATCGCAGCGCGCCGCCGTGTACGCGGCCGGCGTAGGTGCGGGCCGGCTGTGCACGTAGCTGTACTGCAGGTCGAACGGAGCGGCGGACATCGAGGCGTCGGACATCGAGCCGCCGACCAGCACCGTGCTGCTGCCCATGAAGGTCTTGGTCGAGCCGCCGCCACCGGTGGGCGACGCCTCGCCCGGGGTGCTACTGGCAGCCGATGAGGCCGATGAGGAGGCCGATGGTGTGGTAACGGGCTGCGTGGTTACCGCCGAAACCGTCGGCGTCGGCGTCGGCGAAGGGCCAGCCGCGGATGCGGGCGCCTTGATCGGGTTACACGCGGTGGCCACGCAGAGCGTCATGCCAATTCCGAGCAGGACCGCGGCGGGCCGCCGGGGACGCGGGGGCTGCGATGGTCGAGCTGTGGCACGGCGTGGTCGCGCGAACGTGGCGCTGGGGGCGGACAGGGGCATGAGCTCTCCGTTGTCGTGTCTACGCGACCGCGAGGTCGCGCGGGTCGGGCCCCCAGCCGTTTCGACCCTAATGACAACCTTTAGCGCATGTCTACATCAATGCCCGAGTTGTTACCACCTTGAGCTGATGTAGGTGCCTCGTCGACGGTCGTGGCACCGTCACGAGACCACGGCCCTGCGGCGTCGACCCGGCCCGTGCCGACCGCGTCCTGGCCGCCGATTCTGGGGTGCGCCGGGACGGCAAGCTACCTGCCCGTACCCTGAAGGGTGCAAGTATGCGATCTCGCTGGTCAGGTGCTTGATCAGGCGGCTCGTTGATATTCGGGGCTTGAGCAGCAACCGAACGGTCAGTGGCGTCAGCCCGCGGCGCGTTCGC
>NZ_CAUVXP010000303.1:0-2890 GCF_963555955.1 Protofrankia sp. Cas3 | reverse complement strand
GCGGTCGATCGCCCGTGCCCGTCCGGTGCTGGCGGCCTCGATCGATCGGACGTTCACGCGGCTGGCGGCGGCTGGTCAGCCGATGTAGGGCGTGGGTCGGCCTTCGAGGTAGTGATCGATCCGCAGACGCATGGACGGGTGGATGTTCAACGTGTCGAGGTCGCCGGGGGCGACGAACTGGACTTCCTTCGTCTCGCTGCTGGTCCGCAGGGTGCCGCCGAGCATCCGGGTCGTGAAGCACAGCGAGAACTGCTGGCGGACCTCGCCGTCGTCGTAGGCAAGCACATGCCGGGGGTTAGTATACACCCCGATAAGGCCGGTGACCTCGATGTCGATGCCGGTCTCCTCCTTGGTCTCGCGGACGGCGGCGTCCGCGATCGACTCGCCCAGGTCCATTCCGCCGCCGGGCAACGCCCACAGGTCGTTATCGGTCTTGTGGACCATGAGAATACGACCCTGCTCGTCGGTAACCACTGCGGTGACCGACGGGACGACGCTGTTCGCGGCGGGGGCGTTCGGGTCGTTGAAATAGTCGATACGTGCCACGGATCTACCAGGCTCCTTCGGTAACGGCCCAGACCTTCTCGAAACTGGCGGTGTAATGCTCGAACAGGCTCCCCCCGGTGGTCTGACGGAGGTGGAGGACCGGGGAATGCGCGGCGGGCGCGCCGTAGACGTGGGTATTGACGAGCATGTCGGCGTCGAACCGGTAGATCGAGTTGTACAGGGTCGCGGTGTGCAGGCGGACATCGACACCGGGGACGCCCTGGAGCCCGGATAGATAGGTGAGGGTGAGCCGGGTCCGGGCGGCGAGGTTGTCGCCGATGCCTTCTTCTGCTCCACGCAACGCCACCGCGTCGGATGCGGGGTCGCCGAGGGTGTAGCGGATCTTCACGCCACTTTCGGCCTTGCCGCGCAGGAGCGGAACCAGGTCGGCGTGTCCGTCGGGGAGGAACAGGCCGGCGATGACGAGGATGTCGACCGCCTCGCGCGCGCCGCCAAGGAACGCCCGCCACATCTCGCCGGGAACCGCTGTCCGGTTGGGGTAGACCCGCACGATTTCCGGGACCAGATCGGTCGGTCGTGGCCCGTCGGGTACGACCGGGGCGCTTGCCGGCCCGGTTCCGGGTCGTTCCGCCAGGCCCAGGCGGGTACGGGGGATGCCGAGTCCGTCCGCGAGACGTTCGAAGATTTCCAGGCTGGTAACCCGGCGGCGGGCACTCTGAATTTCGCTGATATGCGACTGTGGGATCTCGCAGACCCCGGCGATCTGCGTCTGGGTGGCGCCGGTGTACTTCCGGTAGATCGCAAGAACGGTTGCCATGTCCCGGCCGGTGATGGCCTCGGTCATGTCGGGGCGGTCCCACAGGCCGGCGGGAGCGGGCGGTAAGGGACGACGTTCCGACGCCATGGCTGCCTCCTGACGGTAGGTGCATGACCGTCCGTTCGTTGGCTGGGCACCGTGAGTCTATACGGTAAGTGGATAGATCGTGTGTTTCGGCGTATACGGCCAGCGGCCTTCCGTGACGCCTCCTGCGCCGGCAAGGTCGTCCGCAACCGGCCCGGTCTCGCGTTGCGTCCCATTGCTCCGCGGGGCCGGGTCGGCATCCAACCGACAGCGTGGACGGGATGGTGTGGCCAGTGACGGCAAGCGGCGGATATGCGGGTGACGACGGGGCCGGGGATGGCCGGTTGGCCGTCTTGTACGGGGTGGTGCGTTTCGAGCCGGGGGGCGACCGGCGGGTCCGCGATACGACGATCACGTTTGATTCGCCGGCGGCGGCGGAGCTGTTCGCGGTGGAGAGCGGCTGGCACGACTATCAGGTGTGCCCGCTGTTCTTCTTTGTCGACACTGCCACGGCGCCGGCGGCCGGGCGGATGCTGCTGGGCGCGGCGCTGGCGCGGTCGGTGCGTCAGGCGGGCGGGCGATGATCGGGTCGGAGGAGTACACGGTCACGATCCATCCCGTGGATGGTCCCGCGGACGTGATGCGCGCGTGGGCGGCGCTGCCGGACGGGGTGGGGTTCGCCGAAGCGTTGGGCGATGTTGAGGTGACGCTCGTGTTCCGACCGGTAGGAGCGCTGCTGCCACCGTGGGAGTCGGGCGGGACGCCACCGGTGGTATCCGACTGAGTATTGCCGGCGGCCGGTACAGCGGCGACGCACAGGGGTCAGAGCCCAGCGGGCGGCAACGGTCGTTGCCGGGGTTCTGGCCCCTTACCTGTTGGCCGTGCCCGCGGTGACGAGCTCCTCGACGGCGGTCAGGCGGCGGGTGAGGTCGTCCAGACGCTGTTCGATGCGACTGATACCGGCGAGGATCTCCTGATCGGTGGCGTGGCCGAGGGTATCCGGCACGTGGCTACCGACCAGCACTCGGATCAGATGGTCGTCGGGCCAGTCGAGAGCACGCGCGATTGCGGTCAGGGTGGCGTTCTGGACGCGGCGGGCGTGGCTGCCGTGCTGGACTTGGCGCAGCGTTGCCACCGACACCCCTGATGCGGTCGCGAGGGACTGCTGTCCGATGCGTCGCGCGGCCATGCGGGCGTTCAGCGCGTCGGCGACAGCCTGCCAGTTCTCACCCTCGACCCGGCCGCGCGCAGTGTAGGGCGGGATGCCGTCTTTGTTTGTCACTCGTCAAAAATAGCTTCACAGCAAACGGGTGTCGAGATTCTAGCTGGTGGGTGTATGGATTTCATACGGGCGCGGTATACATAGGCCAGATATCGCTTGGCAAGCGGTTGGTGAGTGGCCCATCGTGGGTGCTGTCCGGAACGCGGCGAGATGCCGGCAACATCCGGACATGATCCCTACGGAGGTGGGTTGCGATGGCGATACCGCGGTGGATTCCGGTGGCGTTTGGGGATGTGTTTCCCCACGGCGCGTTCGTGCTC
>NZ_CAUVXP010000302.1:0-2892 GCF_963555955.1 Protofrankia sp. Cas3 | reverse complement strand
GATCGGGGAGGTCCCGCACCTCCCCGATCAGCTCGAGGCGGGCTGTTGCCCGTTGTCGTGCTTCCACACGGCGGGCGTCGGTGTCGGGAAACTCCACCGACAGCGTGCGGGTGAAGCGTCCGACCAGAAAGTCATGGATCTGGTCGGGGGTGAATTCCGCCAGCCGGACGATGAACCGGCCGAACGTCCGCTCGACCTTCTCCCCGGTCTTCTTCAGGACCTCGTCGTCGGTGAGGAAGAACTCGGCCCGGCTCGTCACGACGATCTTCGCCTGATTGTCGAGGGCGGCCAGCAGGGTGTCCAGGTGCGCGACCGCGCGCTCGTAGGTGACCCGGGCCGCGAGCTCGTCGAAACCATCAAAAATCAGTATCAGTCGGCCGTGACCCAGCATGTAGCGAAAGGCGTCCAGGTCCGGCCGGCGGACCTGGGAGTCCACCAGATGCTGGGCAACGAGCCGGTCGAGTTCAAGTGACTTCTCCAGCTGCCGCAGCTCGATCAGCATCGGGTCCACATGTGGCAGGTGGTGGGGTAACTCCAGAGCGAGCTCGTGCGTCAGAAAGGTCTTGCCGTGGCCGGAATCGCCGAGCACAAGGATGAACCGGGCCTCGTCGGTGGTCAGCCACTCGACGATCTGTTGGAGGGCGGGGGCGGGGGCGGGGGCGGTGACGGTGGTGCGGTCGATCCGCCGGATGCGCTGCGGCACATACAGCTCGGGTGGGTAGTCCGGGTCGGCGTCAAGCCGGGCGGTCTGGCGGTCGACGTAGCCGCGCAGGTCCAGCACGCCCTGGTACTCGGGCAGGCTCAGCAGCGTCACACCCAGCCGCTCGGCGTGGGTGACCAGCTCGGGGGTGGCCTGCGTCCCGGCGGTGTAGACGAGGTCGGTGAACAGACCGGGGAAGGCGGCCAGGTACGGCGCCCGGACCGTCATGGCGAATTCGTCGACCGCCGCCGCGTCCAGTTCGCTGTTCGCGAGTTCGCCGTCGACCAGGCCGACGACCCGTTGCTCGACGACACGGCCTTCGGCCCGCCGCACCCGCAAGTGGGCGGGCAGTCCGCCGGACGCCTCGACCCGCTCGACCGTCGCGTCCGGGTGGTGTAGCCGGGCCATCTCGGCGATTTCGTCCAGCGTGTCCGGTTGCCGCCGCCGCGGCGCCCCGGACAACCCGGCAGGAAGGCCGTCGCCATCCATGCCCCGGCCATACCGCTCGCGCCGGTGTGGGCCTAGTTCACCCTCCTTGTCATCATCCGCGCCGGGCAGCGGGGGCTGTGGTGGGAAGGCCGCGTGTACCGACCGAAAAGCGCTCGGGGTGCGCACCGACCACGAGCTGCCGGCCGGGTCGACCCGCAGGTCACCCGTCCAACGTTTCTGGTCCGGCTCGTAGCGGCGGGCATAGCGGGTGAACCCGTCCCGGTCGATCCGGACCAGCTGATACTGGTTCGGCACCTCCGACGGGCGGGCCTGCGCATCGACCGCCGCACTGCCCGTGGATGCGACCGGCAGCCCGGAGGGCAACCAGCTGGCCCGGCCGTCGTGGGTGTGGCCGTGCAGCAGCAGGTTCAGGTGCGGGCCGAGGATACGGTCCAGGTCGTCGGCGTCGCGCAGGTTCTCGTCGTCCGTGGTGGCGCCCCGGATGGGGTTGTGGTGCACGGCACCGATCCGTAGCCAGCCGTCCCGCTCGTAGCCGCGAAGCGCCTCAGTGACGGTACGGAGCTGGTGTTCCCCGAGCCAGCCGTAGTGCTCCTCATGCGTCTCGGCCATCGTCGAGTTCAGCCCGGCCACCACGACTTTGCGGTCGGGGATCTCGACCAGCGACCATTCCGCGCCGACACCGAAGCCGATCGCGGCGTCGACACCGTAGAACCGCCGCAGCAGGGCGTCGAAGCATTCCCACTTCGGCCAGTACGGCGGCTGGGGTTTCCGCTTGAAGGCCTGCTCACGCAGGAAGTAGGACTGGCAGAGCAGCCGGTTGACGTCGTGGTTGCCAGGGATGACCACGAACCGGTTCCGGTCGAGTTCCAGGCTCGCCGCGAGCTCGACCAGGAAGTCGTACACCTGGTCGAATTCGTTCTCGTCGCCGGTTTCGGCCAGGTCGCCGGTGAGTACGACGAGGTCGGGCCGCAGGCCCTCGGTTTCGGCGCGGCCTCGCAGGTCGTCGTGCAACCGGGCGAACAGGGATGAGTGGGCGCGGTCGGCCTCGGTGCGCCCGGCCCGGCCGAACACGTGGTGGGCCCCGAACTGGGTGTCGGAGATGTGCAGCACCGTGACGGCCGGCTCCGTGGGCTCGTCCGGCCTGCCCGCGGTTGTCCTGATCGTCGTGGCCTGACCGGGGACTATCGGTTGGTCATCCGGCCCCGGGAATGCGGGTCGTGCGGCCGCGCCGGGAAACGGCGGGGCGACGGCGGGCTTCGCCCGACCCCTGACGGAGCCGGTGATCCCCGCCAACAGCCTGTCGGCGGCGGCCGTCTCGTCGTGGCCGACCAGATCGATATAGGTGGTTGAGCGCAGCAGGCCCTCAGGTTGGCAGTCCGCGACCCGGACCGGCACGATCCGACGGTTGAGCCCCTCGGGGTCCTCCGGCCAGATCGCCAGCCACTCGGCGTTGCCGTACCGGGAGTCGGTCAGATAGGTGGGGGACAGGACAGGCACCACCCGGGCCGAGACCGGCAGCGCGAGCTGCATGCTGGCCGCCCAGTTCGTGCCCGGGACGAGGTCCCACGCCTGCACGAACACCCGCGCGGACCGCTCACCGAACCGCACCCGGGCCTCAAGCTGCCACGCGATCCACTCCGCCCAGGCGGCGTCCACGCCGGTATAGCTGACGAAGAAGTCGTAGCGACCGCCGTCACCGGACGCCGCCGTGTCGGTGACCCCTGTGTCGGTGACCCCTGTAT
>NZ_CAUVXP010000301.1:2333-3652 GCF_963555955.1 Protofrankia sp. Cas3 | reverse complement strand
AAGAGGTTGGGGGTTCGAGTCCCTCCGAGCGCACGCTGGTTGAGGCAGGTCAGAGCCCCGCAGCCGATCACACGGCGCGGGGCTCTGGGCTTTTGACAGCCACGTTGACAGCCTACGGACTGTCGATCAGATCGCGGTTCAGATCTGGACGGTCCAACCGTTGTCGAGCAGCAGTTCGGTAGCGCCCCACTCGGCGCCCACCTCGTCCTCATCGAGATCGTCGAGCAGGACGCGGACGTGCGGGTCGTCCCCGTCCGGCACGAGGGTCCATTCGACCTCTCGTACCGTCACAGGCTCCCAGTTCGGATCCGCCCACACCCTCTCACCCACGCGGGGAACCGCCGGCAGGTCGACCGTGCGAGCCAGGGTCAGCGCACGGCGGGCCGTGTCGCGTGCCTCCGCCCGAGCCTGGTCGGCATCACCGATCAAACCCGCATGCTCGAACACGTCGCCGAGCACCTCCGGAAGCATGTCGCGGAGAGTGACAATAAATGTGATGTCCACGGTCGTCCTTTCTCGGGACAGCTGAGATGTGACGGTCGTTGCTTGTCTGACCTGGGTTGCTACGCGGTTTCGCTGTCGTCGTCGGTGGCCTGGTCGTCGGGGTTGTCGAACCAGGCATCAAGTTTGGTCGCCGCATCCCGACTGCCGGTATCGGCCATATCCACGTAAATATCCATGGTTGTGGAAAGCATGGTGTGGCCGAGCATGTCCTGGATCTGCTTCCAGTCCACGCCCAGGGCGTAGGCCATCGTCGCCGCCGTGTGCCGCAAACCGTGCGGCCCCAGATGCGGCAAACCCGCCCGCACGCACAGCTTCGTCAGATGCGTGTTCAGCGCCCGCGGCTCCAGATAGGTACCCACGGTGCTCGGGAAGATCAGCCCATGGTCGCGCCACCGCTCCCCCATCGTGTGACGTTCCGCCGCCTGCCGCCGGCGCTGCGCCTGCAACGCCGCCACACACCGAGCCGGAAGCGCGATCGTGCGTTGACCGGCTTCGCTCTTGGTCGGCCCCACCACCAGCTGTCGGATACCACCGACGCGGGTCACCTGCTGTTCCACCCGCAGCGTCGCCGCCCGCTCGTTGAAGTCCGACCAGCGCAACGCCAGCACCTCACCGCGGCGCAGGCCGACCATCGCCAGCACCACATACAACGAGGCAAACCGCGTCGGCTCCGCCGCGGCCAGCAGCGTCACCCCGTCCGCCTGACTCAGCGCCACGACCTTACGCTTCGGTTTCGTCGCCTTCGGAACACGGACGTTCACCGCGACGTTCCGCGGCACCTTCTCCATGATCACAGCTTCGTTCAACGCCTGCCG
>NZ_CAUVXP010000301.1:1279-1786 GCF_963555955.1 Protofrankia sp. Cas3 | reverse complement strand
CGGTCCGACGGCTCCACCACCTCGTCCAGCCAGTAATCGAGAAAGTCATCGAACCGTGACCGGCGATCCAACGGCGCCGCCCCTTCCAGCTGTGCCGTGCGCAATCGTGTCTGTTCCTCGATCGCCTCTTCCTGGGTCCGGAAATAGCGGACGGTCCGCTTCCGTTTGCCGTTCACATAGCCGTAGTCGATTTCGAGGACCCAGCGCTGACGGTCCTCCCGCCAGTACACCGATCCTTCACCGTGGCCGCGGCGATTTCCCTTCCCCATGGCCATCACGCCACGTCCCAGGGGTTGCAACCGACACAGCTGAAGTACTCGTTCAGGGCTTCGACCACGGACACCGTCCGCAGTCTGTCGCCGGGTTCGGGCAGCACGAACAATCACTCCTTGCCGAAAGAGAAAAACGGGGGAAAGCGCCGGAGGAGGCGTGGTGGTCCGGGGTTCCGGTCCTCTGGGCGCGGAAGGGTCTGCCGGGAAACCGGCCGCATCCAGGGCGCTACGCGTC
>NZ_CAUVXP010000301.1:0-1072 GCF_963555955.1 Protofrankia sp. Cas3 | reverse complement strand
ACTACGTGATCGGCTACGCCGACCCTGGACCCGTCCGGCCCCCCGGCAGATCAGGCGCTTACCAGAGGAACGGAAGAAAAATGGGGTAGAAGCGAAAGACCGCGACCACCGATCAGAACGGCGAGAGCTGCGCGGGAACCCTACGATACGGGGCGATGTCCGGCACCCAGCCACCCGCCGGACCAGGACCGTGTGATGGACGAGTTGCCGGGAACGCGGCGCCCGGGATCGCGCGGAACACCAACACGATGTCAACGTCCCCAAGCGCTTCGACGAACACCGCGTCGGTGGGGATCGTGACAGCGGTCCGGGCGATGTCGAAGGGGTCTGCGCCCGGCTTGACGGTCATCTCGTAGTAGCCGTGGCCGGGGGCGTCGAGGCGGACGAAGGGCTGTCCGTCGGAGGGGTCGCGCGGTGGGCCATGGTCAGGCGGAATGATGGGTGTCACGGTCTGCGCTCCTTGGATCAGAAGGGGTGCGGATCCAGGCCCCGGTGTGGTGTTCCCGCACCCACCGGGGCCGCTTATTCGATCTTTCTGTTGTGACGGTTTGCGACGTGTCCCGGGTGGACCGCGCGCCAATGGGCCGGTCCGGGCGAGTTGCCGAACACCAGCCCGCCGCCGCCGCGCGAGGGTGGTCATGCTGCCGCCTCCCCGTCGGAGAGCCCGCGGAGCCGATCCACGTAGGTGACGAGTGCGGCCCGCGGGATCCGCCGTGCCCGGCCGATCCGGACGGATTCGATCAGTTCGGCGTTGAGTAGCTCGTACAGGGTGGTTCGGCTCACGCCGAGCAGGTCGGCCGCCTCAGCCGGGGTCAGAAGGAGCTTGTGCACGGTTCCTCCGGTCGTCGGGTCAGGCCGCACGGGGCATGCCAGGGTCGGTTGCCGAAACCGGGTGGGGATCTCCGCGTGCCGCACGGGCCGCGTCGAGTTGGGCGCGCCAGCGGTGCCGGTCCGCGACCGCGCGCAGCAACAGATGTTCCCGGCGGGGCGTCGCCGGATCACCGGGCCGGAGGAGCTGCCAGACCACCCGGTCGGAGTTGCCGCCATCGCCGGTGTCGCCGGTGTCCCCGTT
>NZ_CAUVXP010000300.1:0-3058 GCF_963555955.1 Protofrankia sp. Cas3 | reverse complement strand
CTGTTCTACCTTCTGGTACCCCCGTCGACCTGCCCACCTACGCCTTCCAACACGACCGCTACTGGCTCGACATCAGCCATGACGGCGAGACGCCTTCGGCGGGCGCGGGCGGCCTTGCGCACCCGATGCTCGGGGCTTCGGTCAGCATCGCCGATCGGGACGAGCTTGTCGTCACGGGCCGCATCTCCCGCGGCACCCAGCCGTGGCTGGCGGAGCACACGATCCTGGGGGCCGCGATCCTGCCCGGGACCGCGTTCCTCGACATCGTCCTCGCCGCGGCTGAGCAGGTCGGGTGCGATCGGCTGGCCGAGTTGACCGTGCACACGCCGCTCGCTCTTCCAGCCCGCGAGCCGGTCGACATACAGGTCGTGGTGAACCGCCCCGACTCCTCGGGCCGGCGAGCGGTGAGCGTGCACTCCCGCTCGGAGTCCGCTGAGGCCACCGACTCACAGTGGATCCGCCACGCGGTAGGCATGATCGAAACCGCCGCGCGGGACGTTCCCGGCGAGCTCATGCGGGAGTGGCCGCCGTCCGGGGCCGAGAGCGTCGACGTCGCGGACCTGTACGACCTTCTGCGCGAAGCCGGCTTCGACTACGGCCCCACCTTCCAGGGGCTGCGGTCCGCCTGGCGACGGGGTGAGGAGATCTTCGTCGAAGCCGAGCTCGCCGACGACCGGCGGAACACGGACGAGGCATACATCATCCATCCGGCGCTGCTCGATTCCGCCCTGCACGTCCTGGCCCTTCCCGGACTGTTCGGTGACGACGACCAGGCACGCGTGCCGTTCAGCTGGAGCGGCGTGACCCTGCTCGGGTCGGCGACGGACGTGCTGCGGGTGTGGATCTCCCGTGCCGAGCACGGCTCATTGGCCATCGTCGCCGCGGACGCCACGGGCGAACCGGTTCTCGTCGTGGACTCGCTCGAACTGCGCGCGGTCGCCGACCCCCGGGTCGCCGCGACCGCTCGCGCCGAATCGGTGCTCGAGTGGCTTCACCGGCTGGACTGGGTGGATGTCCATCCCCGCCCAGTCGGCGAAACCGGTCATATCGTCCTTGTCGGCGACGTCGATGGCGGGGGAGTGCCGGCCTACCGCGATCTGGGCGAGCTGCGGGCGGCGATCGATGCGGGTTCCCCTGTGCCCGCGCATGTGATGGCCCCCTACCTCGACCGGCCGACGCCGATCACCACGCGGGACGTCCACGCCGCCGCCAACGGGGCATTGCTCCTCTTCCAGGAGTGGCTGGTGGACGAGCGCTTCGCCGCGGCGACACTTACCGTCGTCACCAGGGGAGCGGTGGCCACCGGCCCCGACTCGGCCGTCGCCGACCTCGCCCGCTCCGCCGTGTGGGGCCTCGCCCGGTCGGCGCGGACCGAACACCCCGGGCGCGTCGCACTGGTGGACCTTGACCCAGCCGCGGACACGGCACCGCCCACCTGGCGTGGGCTGGCGGCCGTGGTCGAGGGACTGGACGACGCAGAGTGCGCCCTGCGCGATGGTCGCGTCCTGGTACCGCGCCTCGCGCGGGTCGATGCGTCCGGAGCGCCGCGCGGCGTGTCCATTGGAACACCCGGCGGGGCGCGGGGCGGCCTCGCCATCCCCGCGGACGGCTCACCGTGGCGGCTGAGCGTGTCCCCGCGCGGCACGTTGGAGAACCTGGTGGCCGAGCCGCATCCCGCCGCGCGGGTTCCGCTGGCGGCGGGGCAGGTGCGGGTGGAAACGGCCGCGGCGGGCCTGAACTTCCGCGACGCCCTCATCGCGCTCGACATGTATCCCGGCCAGGCGGAGATGGGCGCCGAGGGCGCCGGCATCGTGCTCGAGGTCGGGCCCGACGTCGTCGATCTTGCCCCCGGCGACCGGGTGATGGGACTGCTGCCCGGCCAGATCGCGCCGGTGGCGGTGACCGACCGTCAGCTGCTCACCGGCGTCCCGCCGGAGTGGACGTTCACGGAGGCCGCGGCCGTCCCGATCGCTTACCTCACGGCCTACTACGGGCTGGCAGACCTGGCCGCAGCCCAGCCCGGCGAGTCGGTCCTCATCCATGCGGCGGCCGGTGGCGTGGGAATGGCCGCGGTCGCTGTTGCCCAGTGGCTTGGCCTGGAGGTGTTTGCGACCGCGAGCCCGGCGAAATGGGACGCCGTCCGGGCGCAGGGCATCCCCGAGGACCACCTCGCGTCCTCGCGCACCCTCGACTTCGAGACAGGGTTCGCCGAGATCACCGCCGGTCGCGGCGTCGACATCGTCCTGAACTCGCTCGCCGGCGACTTCGTCGACGCATCCCTGCGCCTGTTGGCCGACGGCGGGCGGTTTCTGGAGATGGGCAAGACCGACGTCCGGCCGGCTGACGCGCTCGCCGACGCCCGTCCCGACGCCCGTCCCGACGCGCGCTACCTGCCGTTCGACATTCTGGACGCCGGATATGAGCGCATCGGCCAGATACTCGACGAGCTGGTCGCGCTGTTCCGCGCCGGCCTACGCAGGTCGGCGGAGGTCAAGGCCGTCCCGGTGCGCGATGCCGCGGATGCCCTGCGCGACCTCAGCCAGGCCCGCCACATCGGAAAGATCGTTCTGACGATGCCGGGTGGCGCAGCCGGCGCCACCTCCGATGAACCCGCCCGCGAGGTCTCCCGCCCGCTGCTGGGTGACAGCACTGGCACCGTCCTGGTTACCGGTGCGACCGGCTCGCTCGGTGCCCTCGTCGCGCGGCATCTGGTGGTCCGGCACGGCGCGCGGCACCTGATGTTGGTGAGCAGGTCCGGCGCGAACGCGCCGGGGGCCGTCGCGCTGCGCGACGAGCTGGTCGAGCTCGGCGCCGAGGTGGAGCTTGCGGCCTGCGACGTCGCCGACCGTGACCAGCTCGCCGACGCGCTCGCGGCGATCCGCCCGGACGCCGGGCTCGTCGCGGTCGTGCACGCCGCCGGCGTGCTCGACGACGGCATGATCGGCTCGCTGACCCCCGACCGCCTGGACCGGGTGCTGCGGCCGAAGGTCGACGCTGCCTGGAACCTGCATGAACTCACCCGCGACCTGGACCTGTCGGCATTCGTGCTGTTCTCGTC
>NZ_CAUVXP010000299.1:0-3104 GCF_963555955.1 Protofrankia sp. Cas3 | reverse complement strand
AATACCCGTGTGACCTCTGGGCAGTGGGCCGAGAGGTATGGGAGCGGTTGGGGTGGTGAGATCCCACAGGCGAACGGGGTTATTGTAGTCATAACTTCCGCTGACAAGAGTATGGCCATCGGGAGAAAACGCCACCGACGTCACGGTGTCGCTGCCGGTGAGGGGTTCACCGAGAGGGTGGGCTTGACCCGGACGACTGACATCCCACAAACGGACGCTGTTGTCATTACTGCCACTGGCAAGAGTCCGACCATCAGGCGAAAATGCCACCGACGTCACGATGCCCGTATGGCCGGTGAGAGGTACACCGATGAGGTGCGGTTGACCCGGGCTACTGACATCCCACAGACGGACACCCCTGTCATTACTGCCGGTAGCTAGAACATGGCTGTCAGGTGAGAACGCCACCGAGGTCACCGAGGTGTTCTGCGCGACCGTGATCCCGCGATAGGGGAAGCTCGCGAGGAGCTGCACGAGACTTTCCCGGGTTTCCGGACCATTTTCGTCGATATTGTAGGCGGCGATGCCGAATCGGAAGGCGTCGCGTGGATCTTTCTCTCTACTGGCGGTAGATTGGACAAGCATACTGAAGGCGATCGCGGAGCGCCGCGCTCGCTCAGCGCCATGCTGGGCGTCGCGGGCGCTGCGCCCCTGCCAGAATGCGACGCCGGCGGCGACCATGGCAACGAAGAGGAAGCCCGAGAGAATTCCGATTCTCTGCTTTCGGTATCGCTGCTCCTGACGCCGGATAAGCAGTGCCGCCGCTTCCTTTTCTCGGTGCGTCTCCTCCTCTTCTTCGCGTCTTTTCTGAAAGTGGCGGTAATGAGCCTCGAGGAAGGCCTGTCCGGTGGGGTTGACAGCGACTACCGCCTCGTCCGACGTGGACGGCTCGTCAACGGTGGGTAAGCCGAGAATCGTCAAGTTGGCGTTGACCCGATTGGCGTCCCACAGGAAGCTGGGATTCTGATCGGCATTCTCCCACTCGGCAGCCGCCTGCTCCACCGCTCGTGCGGCTCCCAGCACCACCTCTTTTTCCGTGATGGCTTTATCCAGCGGGGGCCATTCGGTCAGCAGTTTCTCATGTGTTACCCTGAACCAATTTCCGGCGGCACCATGATCGGCGACGAGTAGCCGCCTGTCAACGAAAACCTCGAAAGCCCGCCGCAGGCCTTCAGAGAGGTCGCTCTGCCGGACCTGCCGTCGTGCTCGTCGCCCTGCCTCGTCAATGGTAACCAGCCTGACCAGGCCGGCCAGCACCTCAGGTTCAGTCAATGCGCCGGCTTTCATCGCGTCAGCGAGTGCGGCGTCGGCATGCTTTGTCAGAGCACCGGTGACGCCGCCGATGCGGTCGTACTTCTCAACAGTCATGGTGTCGCCACGGGAGAGGCCGTCGGCGAGTTGGTGAAGGGCGAACGCGAGCAGGGGAAGCGCGTCCCCGCTTTCGGCGTCGGCGGACAGGCGGACCAGCAGTTCCTCTTCCACCTGTATTCTGGCATTTTTCGCAGGCTCTTTGATGACAAGTGGTAGCATGCCGGGCGCCAGCGGTCGCAGCAGAAAGGGCTGTATGTCGGTATCAACCAGCTCCGGTAGCGTGCGCAGATCGTCGAGGAATTCCGATCGCAGTGTCGCCACCAATCGCACCGGCCCGGCCAGCGCCTTGTCCAGCAGTGCAGCAACCTGTGCCCGCTCGGGGGCCGGGGCACGGGTGAACAGCTCCTCAGCCTGGTCAAGGCCGATCAGTAACCACTGCACGGCAGTGTAGTCCCGAGCGCCGAGCAGTTCTTCCGCGCAACTCCTGAGCCCAAGCAGGTTGGGATTGTCGAGCTTGGCGCGTACGTCGGCTTTTGACCAGCCCAGCCTGAGCTTGTTCGCCGTCACAGTGAGGGCCTGCGCCAACCCGGAGACCGGATCGTCTCCGGGAACCCACCGGTCTGCTACCAGCCAGGCCGGATCCTTCTTGAATAACGGGAGCAGCCCCGCCCGCATCAGCGATGACTTGCCGCATCCGGATGGCCCGACCACAGCCAGCAGGCTGCGGTCCGGACTGGTTGCCCGCAGCAGACTCGCGAGTTCCCGGGTCTCTCCGGACCGGCCGAAGAACATCTGGGCCAGGTCAGAACCGAACGCACGCAGGCCGGGGAACGGATTGTCTCCATCCCGCCAGGTGGTCCGCCCGCCAGCAACAATATCACCCAGGTTGTCTGCGAGCTGTTTACGGGCAGCCTGCCGGTCCTCGTAGTACCTGATATAGTGAAGATCTTCCATCAAAGGATGTTTACCGCCTGCTTCGACTGCCAGCGGCAGCAGACGGCAACCGCGCGAATCAGCAATGCCGACTTCGGCGGCACACCAATTCGACGCTACGAAGCTTTCGGTCACGATGCAAACAACCGCGTCGGCATCCCGCAGCTCCTGGTACAGACGCTGTTTCCAGTTCTCGCCGACCGGCATACCCCCGGCCAGATCCCGAGCCAGAAACGGATCATGCCTATCAGCGCGCAGCCATTCGAGGATCTCAGTCGCGACGGCCGAATCCTCCGTCGCATGACTGATGAAGACTCTCGCCACTGCCACCTCGAAGTTATGATCATCGAATCAAAGGACCCGGACGGTGCCGATACTAACCCGGTGGCGGCGAACGGTTCAGGATGCCGGCGGCCGCCAACGAAAGGCTACCTACCCGTGAACTGGTACCCAACAAAAGCTTCGCCCGCTACGGAGGAACAACACGGTACAGAATGGGTGGATGAAGCTCCTACTCGTGGCCGACACGCACATACCTCAGCGCGCTCGAGACCTGCCGGCACCGGTGTGGATGGCCGCCGACGCCGCGGACGTGGTGATCCACGTCGGCGACCGGGCGCGACCAACGGGTTGCGAACGCCCACCCCGGCGCCGACCTCGTCGTCTGCCGACCGCACTGCAGCTTCATGACCACGATGATCGCCGATGGCCGCCTGACTGCCGTCGAGCTGCACCGGCTGCCGCCACGCTGATATCGATTCGGAGATCACCCGCCGATGCTGTAGTCTTGCCCAGTCGGTCCGCTAGGGTGGTCCGGCAGGCGCTCGTAGCTCAACGGATAGAGCACTTGACTACGGATC
>NZ_CAUVXP010000298.1:0-3182 GCF_963555955.1 Protofrankia sp. Cas3 | reverse complement strand
CTGCCCTCGCGCGCGGCGGCGCTGGGATGGCGCAACCCGCCGGCGGTCGCAGTGATCATCGGGGACGCCCCGGACCACTCCCCCGAGGTCGTCGTCGACGAGGTCCACCGTCTCGGACGCGGAGCGGGGCTGGAGGTGCTCACCGGTGTCCACCACGAACGCCTGGTGGTCATAGTCGGTGGCGACTTCGCCGGCGACCAGGCGTCGCGGTCGGTCCGCGGCGGCGGCCAGGCCCAGCGCGCCCTGCTCAATGCCGCCGAAGCCCTGCTGCCCGCATGTGGACCGGGTCCGGTCGTCATCGGCCCGGTCGCCGCCGATCTGGCCGCCGCCGCATCCTCTGCGCACGCGGCGCTGGCCGCCGCCGACGTGGTCGCGGCCTGGCCGGCCGCGCCCCGGCCGGTGACGGCGCAGGCGCTCCTGCCCGAACGTGCCCTGGCCGGCGATACCGGCGCACGCCGTGCGCTGGTGGATGAGGTCTACATTCCGCTGCGCGAAGCCGGAGCGCCGCTGCTGGCGACGGCCGGTGCCTACCTCGACTTCGGCGCCTCGCTGGAGGCCACGGCGCGCGCGCTCTACCTGCATCCCAACACGGTCCGTTACCGGCTTCGTAAGGCGGCCGACGTGTGCGGGCTTGATCCGACAGACCACCGCGAACGGTTCACCCTGCACGTCGCTCTCATCCTGGGTCGACTCACCGCCACCTGACCGCCGGAATGATCACTTGTGTGGCCGGGGCTGCGGGCTCGGGAAGCCGGCCAGAAGATCAAAAACAGGCACTCACACGGGCCGTGTTACCGCCGATTGTCGCCCGTGTCACAAGATTCCGCTCCAGCAGGTAGATGCGGAACAAACATGTGCGACGACCGGATCGTCTTGTAGAGAACCCACAATGAGGCGCCGGCACAACGGTGAGTGCCCGCCAGCGACAGACACCGGCTGGGAAGGGTTAGGTAGTCCGGTGCTCGCTATCCTCGCGCCCGGTCAAGGTGCCCAGACTCCAGGTCAACTGCAACCCTGGCTCGAGATCGGCGGGGTTGAAACACGATTGCGATGGTGGTCCGAGGCGGTCGGAATCGACCTTGTCGACGTCGGCTGCCACGCATCCGCGGACACAATCCGAGACACGGCGCTTGCCCAGCCACTGATCGTCGCGACCGGTCTGGTCGCCGCCGAACAGCTGCCTGCGATCAACCCGGGACATATCGTCGTCGCCGGCCACAGCGTGGGTGAAATCACGGCTTGCGTCCTGGCCGGCACGCTGGACGCCGAAAGCGCGCTCGTGTTCGTCGCGCTGCGCGGACGCGCGATGGCGCAGGCCGCAGGGCGTGTCGCCACCGGCATGACCGCTGTCCTCGGCGGCGAGCCCGACCTCGTCATCGACCATCTTGAGCAACTCGGCCTGACCGCCGCGAACCGCAACGGTGCGGGCCAGATCGTGGCTGCCGGCACGGTCGAGGCGCTGGCCACCCTCGCCGAGCGCCCGCCGCCCCGGACCCGACTGCGGTCACTGTCGGTTGCCGGTGCTTTTCACACCCACTTCATGGAGCCTGCCCGCGAGCGCCTCGCGATGATCGCAGCGGGTCTGCGCCCGCGGACACCCGGGCTACCGCAGGTGTCCAACGCGGATGGCGCCGTCATCCGCACCGGGCCGGACCTGGTCGCCCGGCTGGTGGACCAGGTGGCAGCCCCGGTCCGGTGGGACCTGTGTCTGGCACAGCTTCGTGATCTCGGGGTGACCGCCGTCCTGGAGCTCCCGCCCGCCGGCACGTTGGCGGGAATCGCCAAAAGGGAGTTCCCCGGCGTACGGGTCGTCGCCGTCAAGACCCCCGACGACCTGCCCGCCGCCCGGGAGCTGGTCGCCGAGTACGGTGGCCCGCCGGCCGACACCGATCGGGCCGGTACCGATCAGGCCGGTACCGATCGGGCCGGCACAGCTGTCGGGGAGACGGACACCGGACTCGTCGGAGCGCTGCGATGACCGGGTCCCGGCTGATGGGGCTGGGGACATACCGTCCCGCCCGGGTGGTGACCAACGACGATCTTGCCAACCGGGTCGCGACGTCGGACGAGTGGGTGCGCACGCGGACCGGTATCGCCACCCGACGCATCGCCGACGCCGACGAGACCATCGTCTCAATGGGGAGCATGGCCGCGGAGAAGGCACTGGCCGCGGCCGGCATCGACGCCGCCGACCTCGACATGGTGCTGCTCGCGACCTGCACGAATCCGTCCCAGATCCCTGGCTCCGGGCCACAGATCGCCCACCGCCTCGGCGCTGTGCGGGCGGGCGCCCTCGACCTCAACGCCGGTTGCGCCGGCTTCTCATACGCCTTGTCGATGGCGTCGGACATGGTTCGGGCCGGCAGCGCCAGACACGTCATGGTCGTCGCGGCCGAACGGCTGTCGGACTACACCGACTGGGACGACCGCACGACCTGCATCCTGCTCGCCGACGGTGCGGGTGCAGCGGTCGTCGGACCCGCCGCGACGCGGGACATCGGGCCGGCCGTGTGGGGCCATGACGGCGGGAAGGCGGGTGCCATTCGCGTTCCGGGGTATGGTGACAACCTGTTTCGGATGGAAGGTCAGACGGTGTTCCGTTGGGCCCTCGCGTTGACACCGACAATCCGGCGCGCCTGCGAACTTGCCGGTTTCACACCCGCCGAACTCGCCGCTGTCGTCCCGCATCAGGCCAATCTCCGGATAATCGATGCGCTGGTAAGCGGTATCGGCGCCACAAACGCCGTCATCGCCCGCGACGTGGTTGATGCCGGCAACACCTCGGCCGCCAGCATCCCGCTCGCGTTCAGTCGGATCCTCGACGGTGGGGAACTACAGCCGGGTGATCCTGTTCTACTGTTCGGCTTCGGCGCCGGCCTGACCTACTGCGGTCAGGTCGTCCGCTGCCCATAGGATTCCCCGAAAGCACCGCCCGACACGCTGACGTACCGGGCTAAACCAAGAAGGAGGCGCACATGTCGCAGTCCGAGATCCTGGCAGGACTCGCCGCGATTCTCGAGGAGGTCGCCGGGGTCGACCCGGCCGACGCCACCGCGGACAAGACCTTCATCGACGACCTCGACGTGGACTCGCTGTCCATGGTCGAGGTCGTGGTCGCGGCCGAGGAGAAATTCGGCGTGAAGATCCCCGACGAGGACGTCAAGAGCCTCAAGACCGTCGGC
>NZ_CAUVXP010000297.1:0-3234 GCF_963555955.1 Protofrankia sp. Cas3 | reverse complement strand
TCGGCGCCCATCAACGCCTCCGCGAACGCCTTCACCATCGAGCCCAACAGGTCCGGACTCGCCGCCATCAGCTCCTTGCCGAGTCCCTCGGTATCGGTCACAGTCGGACGCACGGCCATCGCGTATCTCCTCATCGAGTTGCTCTCGCAGGTTTCTCGTGAGGATCACGTGGTGGTCGCTCTACGTCACGGACCGCCGCTCCGGCGAGTCGTTAGACGATCACAACCCGTACACCACGTGCGTGGACTCCACTGAGTGCCGACGCACTCCCGGCGGCAAGAGCGGACGAGTCCAGCTTCCGAACCGCGTGACCATTGCAGTGACGCTTCGCGACCGTGGGCCTCCAGGCCGGCGACGCTCGGAGGGGAGCGCGGCTGCGTGGCTGAGGATGACGGGTGGGAGACAGGGAAACGGGCACGGCGCCCGGTCCGAACGGGAGCTCGATTCCCTTCACGAACACCTCGAATGGGCGTGTTCGGACAGGTCGTGTTGACTGGCTACATGCCTCTCGATGGTGAGTACGAGCCGAGCACCCAGAAGTGGGTGCGTGACCAGGTGGAGCTGTACGAGCGGTCCGGCGGGACAGACGGCATCACACTGTTCGGGATGCCGGTGGTCATCCTCACGACCAGGGGCGCGAGGTCCAGGAAGATCCGCAAGACGCCCCTGATGCGGGTGGAGCACGAGGGTAGGTATGCCATCGTGGCGTCGCTGGGCGGAGCGCCGAAGAACCCGGTCTGGTACTACAACGTGATCGCCGATCCGCACGTCGAGCTCCGGGACGGCCCCACCCAGCAGGACATGATCGCCCGAGAGGTCGCCGGCGAGGAGAAAGCCGCGTGGTGGCAGCGTGCGGTCGCCGCCTACGCGGACTATGCCGAGTATCAGAAGAAGACCGATCGCGTAATCCCGGTCTTCGTCCTCGAGCCCGTGTCGCCCTGAGACGTCCCGCCGCGGTGGCGGACTGCCGCCGTGGCCGCCGGTTGGGCACACGCCTCGCGTAAGGCGACGGTTCCGTCCGGGACACTCCTGCATACACGGCCCGTCATCTCCCTCGAACGGCTCACCAAGCGCTAACGCGCTCTCACGGCAGTCGAGGACCTGAGCGCAAATACCGCCGTCCATCCGACCACCGTCAAACGGCCAGCGCGGCCGGCCCCGTCGCCGACCGATCACACCGAACGGCCGTGCTGGCCTGTGGGTGCCCGAAATTGCGTCCGGTCAGGCTGCCTGCGGCACTGTTGCATTTGAGCCAAGCCAGGCGATCTTCGCCGCAAATCTTCCGTCCCAGAGGCCTCACCGAGAGCTGCCGGGAGGCCAGAGTGCACTGTTGCATTGACACGAGACGAGCAATCTTGGCTGCAATTCTTCCTGCGAGGCGGTGGTTCGGGGCGCGATCGACCTCACTGCTACCGCCCCCGGGGGGGTCCACCCGGGTGATCGACAGGAAGATCTGCGGCGAAGATCGCCACCGATGGCCCAATGCAACAGTGCCTGCAAGGGATCAGGCAAGTGACGCGGCCTGCGCGGTTGGTGTCTCGGCGGGCATCATTCCCCTCAGCGCGGACGTGCGCCGAGGTCTGGCAAGCGGAGGATCACATGGCTTAGCTTGATTTTTAACCTCGGGCTTGGGGTGCGTGTGGCAGGGATGTGGTCTGACCAGGTAAAAAGGCCACCTAAGCGCAGGTGGAGCGACCTGAGTAAGCGCACCCAGCGATCGATCGTGTTGGCGGCCGCCGCGGAGGGCGCGCTCAAGACGGCCGCGCTCGTCGACATCTGGCGCCGGCCAGCCGGCCAGCCGGCCAGATCCGAGGATCCAAGTGGGCGTGGATCCCGACGGTCACCCTGATCAACTCCTTCGGGCTGGCACCGGCGGCGTACTTCCTCTACGGACGGAAGCGTTAACCGCGCCTTCTCACCAACGGCGACGAGGTAGCCGACGGACCCACCTGGTACGAACCGACGAACGCACCACACGCGGCAGATGAGTGCGGTCGGGTTGGTCATCCCACCTGCCTCACAGGGTCACTCTCGGTGCCGGGGGTCGGGGAGTGGTCCGGTCTGGGATCCTCTGAGTCAGGGATACGGTGAGCAGGCTGATGTGTGCGGTCGTACCGACGCGAGAACCGGGGAAGGGCCGCGTCGAAATTGGCGGCGAGGACGACCGCGACGAGCAGTCCAACCACGATGCCTGCGAGGAGATCAACCAACTGGCCAACCCCGCCTGCTCCAGCGTTTGCCGAGAATGGCGCCGGTGTCCATGGGGGCGGCGCCACCCAGTAGGACGGTTGCGGTGGCAACAATGCGGATAGCGCTGTGGAGACGCTGACGGCGGCGAGAACCCATAGCCGCGCTCCCAAGGGTTCGGGGAAGCCTAGTCGTTCAGTGCCTGATCCTCTCCTAAAAGGGGAAGGTGCGCGATGACCTCTCAGCCGTGCCTCGCGGCGTCCGGCCAACTGTAGGGATCGCGCGAGCTTGGCCACTGGCTGGGCTAGTTGGCCAGTGGATGGCCACTGGGGTGTATCTGGCCACTTCAGCTGCAGCGTTTAAGAGCAGGGCGTGTTGTCGTGAGCTGGGCGCGGCGAGGCTCGCAGGAACGCCAGCGGAAGGAAGAGTTCGTCGACGATCTCGACGATCAGGTCGTAAGGAGCAGGCGATGGCTGGAGCGACAGCTCGGTGTGAAGCAGATCGACGGGAAGGCGTGCGAGGCGGGCCGGAATGTTGTCGGGGTCGATTTCGCCGCGTCTGCGGGCCCGTTCGAGGACGAGGTTCATCTGGTCGGCGCCGGCCGCGTGAGCTTGCCGTCGCAGGTGGGTGGCGAGTTCGTCGTCGATGTCGGGGACGGTCTGGGCGGCGTGGGCCCGCTGGTTCATCGTGGTCAGGACGGCGATGACGTCAGTGCGCAGAGTGCCGGTGTCGACGGGTGGGCGGGCCAGGTCGACGACTCGTCTGCTGACGGCGGCGGCGAGCAGGTCGGTGCGGGTAGGCCATCGGCGGTAGAGCACCGCTTTGCTGGTTCCCGCCCGCGCGGCAACCGCGGCGACGGTGAGCGCGGTGGAGCCGACCGCGGCGAGTTCGTCCCAGGCGGCGTCCAGGATGGCCTGGTCCAGGGCGTCCCCCCGCCGTCGGGACCGCGGTGCCGACCGGCCGTCACCGGAACTCGTCGCGGGCGCCCACCTGTCGGATGACATGCTCACAAGATACTTGAGTTCCCTATCGCGGTCGGCTAGCCTC
>NZ_CAUVXP010000296.1:0-3237 GCF_963555955.1 Protofrankia sp. Cas3 | reverse complement strand
GCGCCCCCGTGGCGAACCTCGCGATGCTGAGCTGGACGGCCCGCTCGTGCGCGGGCACGCCCGCGCTCAACGTCGACTACTCGTTGCTCGGCGACACCCAGGCCCGGTCGGACTTTGCCGCCGGCACCGTTGACATGGCCTTGACCACGCGCCCGGCCGCCACCGGCGCGACCGGGCCGAATCCGGTGGCCTACGCGCCGCTCGCGGTGTCCGCCATCTCGCTGGGCTTCCTGCTCGACGACCCCGTGACGCACACGGCCATCACCTCGCTGCGGCTGGACGCCCGGCTGGTCGCCAAGCTGCTCACGCAGTCCTATCCCGGTCTCTACGGTTCGGGCGGGCCGCCCGGCTGCGACCCCACGGCGCCCATCACCGGGCCGGGCAGCGCGTACTGCCCCAACCCGGGGACGACGGGGAACCCGGTCACGATTTTTGCGGACCCGGAGTTCCAGGCGCTCAACCCCGGTGTCGCCTGGGCGAAGGACTTCACCGCCCAGAACTACTTCCCGCCGGTGCTCACGGCCGACGGCGAGGACCTGACCCACGAGGTGACCCGCTGGCTCACCGCGGACCCGGACGCGAGCGCCTTTCTCAAGGGCACCAAGGACCCGTACGGCATGCACGTCAGCAGCTACTTCCTGGACGCGTGGAACAAGGGCAACGTGCGGTACCCGCTCGACACGTTCCGCACGGTCGACCCGACGTCGGCGATGAACATGACTTTCGCCCCGCTGAGCGGGCTTGACGCGGTCGTCCGCCAGGCCGCGGCCGGTGCCCCTGCGGGCAAGGACCCGAGCACCATCTCCGACCAGGATCCCGGGCACCAGCCGTCGTCCTACTCGGCGGCGCGCCAGGGTGCCCGGTCGTTGTTCGTGCTGTTCGACAGCGCGGACGCGACCAACCTGAGCCTGCCGCAGGCGGAACTGAAGAACGCCGCCGGCTCGTTTAACGCCCCGACTGACGCGGCCGTCACGGCGGCCGTCAAGGCCATGACCGTCGATGCGAACGGCGTCCGCCAGGCCGACTTCGCGGCGACCGACCCGGCGCTCTACCCGCTCGCGCTGGTCCACTACGCGATGGTCCCGACGAGCGGTATCGACAGGACCAAGGCAGCCAAGATGGCCGACTTCATCGACCTCGCCACGGCCAAGGGGCAGGAGCACGGGATCGACAACGGCCAGCTGCCGGGTGGTTATCTGAGCCTGCCGGCGAACCTGGTCGCACAGGCGGGCACGGTGCAGGCCGCGGTGCGGCTGCAGGCGGCGCCGGCATCGACCGGTACGCCGACCCCGTCGACGAGCCCGTCGCCCGCGGCGCAGACCACATCCCCGGGCACTGGTACTGGTACTGGCACTACGTCCGCGGCGGGCGGCACGACGGCGTCCGGGACGGGCGGCAGCGGTACGACCTCCGGGGCCAGCGGTGACGGAACCACCTCTGGGAGTAGCGGAAGCGGGACCACGACCTCGACCGGTGGCAGTACGGCCAGTCCTCGTCCCAGCGCGACGGCTCGGGCCAGCGCCAGCTCGTCGGCTCGGGCCACGCCGAAGGCGAGTTCCACCGCGGCGTTCACCACTTCGGCCCGGACGGGACCGTTGGTGGAGTCCACCGGCGTCGGGCGGCTCGTGATACTTCTCGTGATCGTGATCGGATTCGGCTCGGTGGCACTCGGCCTCGGGCTCGTCTGGTATTCACGCGGCGGACCCGCGTCGGCATCGACGCGGTCACTGACCCGGGTCCTGCCGCGGATGTGGAAGTAGACGGGGTGAGCGTGACGACTCAGGCACCGGCACCGGGAGCGCCTTCAACCGTGGCACCGGGCGCGGCGCCGCCGAACCGGGGCGGGCGGCGCCAGCGCCAGCCGCCACGCCCGCCGGTCGGTGGCCGGGCGGTCATCGCGATCGCCGCCGGGCGGGTTTTCATCAGTGTGGCCGTGCTGATGCTCGGCTTCGCCGGCTATCTGCTCGCGGTGTCCGGGCTGCAGGAGGCCCGGACCCAGGACAACCTCTACAAGACGTTTCGCGGCCAGCTCGCCCAGGTCGGTGACGAGGTTGCTCCGGTGGCACCACCGATCACGCCGGGTGTTCCGGTGGCGATCATCGAGATTCCGCGGTTGAAAGTCCGTCAGGTCGTGGTCGAAGGCACCACGAGCGGCGCGCTCACCCGCGGGCTCGGCCATCGCCGGGACACACCGCTGCCCGGACAGGCCGGTACGGCGGTCGTCTACGGCCGGCGCACCACGTTTGGCGCCCCCTTCGCCACGCTCGACAAGCTGCGCAACGGCGATCAGATCATCGCGACCACCGGTCTGGGCATCTCGAAGTTCACCGTCGTCGAGATCCGAGACGGGCGTACCCCACCGCAACCGGTGACCGGGTCCGTCCACCGGATCACGCTGGTGACCTCGGCGCCAGCCGTCAGCCCGACGCACACGCTGACGGTCACGGCCAACCTGACGACCGCCGCGCAGCCGTCCGCCGGTACCCGCCCGGCCATCTACGCCGACGAGCGTTCGCTTGCCGGCGAGCCGGCCGCGGCCCTGCCCCTGTTGCTGTGGGCGCAGGTGCTTGTCGTCGCGGTGGTGTTCGCGACCTGGTTGTTCCACCGCTGGGAGACGCCGGCGGCCTATCTTCTGAGCGCACCTGTGCTGGTCGCGGTGGTCTGGAACGTCTATGAAAGCCTCGCCCGCCTGCTCCCGAACCTGCTCTAGCCTGCGCACCTGCTCTAGCCCGCTGGGCCGCCGGATGCGCAGGACAGCACGATCGCACATTGTCCGACTGGAAAGGACTGACGTCATGTCCGACGCGCCCATGATCGGCATGCCCGCCCTCGACAAGCCGACCGAGGAGCTGCCGGGCGTGGCCGATCCGGCGACTGCGGTGGCTGCGACGGCGAGCGGGCTGATCCCCGCTGCCCGCCGCGAGCGCACCGGGCCGGTTTCGGGTGCGGCGCTGGAGACGAGGGACATCTCCGCCTGGTTCGGCGAGCGCAAGGTCCTCGACCGGGTGTCGCTGACCATGAGACCCGGCGAGGTGACGGCGCTCATCGGGCCCTCGGGCTGCGGCAAGTCCACCTACCTGCGCATCCTGAACCGGATGCACGAGCTCATCCCGGGCGCGTCCCTGGCCGGCCAGGTTCTGCTGGACGGCGAGGACATCTACGCCGCCGACAAGCGGGCGCAGGAGACCCGCCGGCGGATCGGCATGGTCTTCCAGAAGCCCAACCCGTTCCCTGCGA
>NZ_CAUVXP010000295.1:0-3243 GCF_963555955.1 Protofrankia sp. Cas3 | reverse complement strand
ACGGCGGCGCGACGACCGCACATTGTCCGACCCGGGCGCCGTGGGCCTCGACGCGGCGGGTCATCCCCTGCTGCGCGCGCGTGTCGACCGGGCGGACGGTGACGGCGTCGTCCTCACCGGGCGGTTGTCCGTCGAGGACCAGCCGTGGCTTGCCGATCACGCCGTGATGGACACCGTCCTGCTGCCGGCAACCGGGTTCGTGGAGCTCGCGAACCACGCGGCGACGGTGGTCGGCGCTCGGCGGGTCGACGAACTCACACTGCACGTTCCGCTCGTGCTGCCCGAGCGCGGCGGCGTCCGCGTTCAGGTGGTGGTGGGGGCGCCCGACGCCGATGACCGGCGTGAGCTGGCCGTGTACTCCCGAGCGGAATCCGGCGGCGACGACGGCGGCGAGCGGCCGTGGACCACGCACGCGACGGGCCTGCTCGGGCCGGGAACTGCCGGTGACAGCGACGTCGCCGACGCTCAGCCGGATGCCGACGCGCTGGCGACCTGGCCGCCACCCGACGCCGAGGTGATGGAGATCGCTGGAGCGTATGAATGGTTTGCCGGCGAGGGGTACGCCTACGGGCCGACCTTCCAGGGCCTGCGCCGGGCGTGGCGCCGTGGCGCCGACGTCTTCGCCGAGGTCGCGTTGCCCGACGACGTCGCCCAGGACGCCGACGGCTACCACCTGCATCCCGCGCTGTTGGACGCGGCGCTGCACGCTTCTGTCATGACCATGCGCGGTGAGTCGCAGACGGCGGTCGTGCCGTTCTCCTGGAAGGATGTGCGGCTGCACGGACCGGCGACCACATCGCTGCGCGTGTGGCTGCGCCGGGTCCGCGACGACGCGGTCGCGGTTGTCGTCGGGGATACCGATGGACGGCTCGTCGCATCCGTCGGGGCGGTGGCTGGTCGAGCGGTGTCCCCCGAGCAGCTGGACGAGGCACGCAAAGCGGTCGGCACGACCGCTCCAGGGATCGAGTCCTGGCGCTACGAGATCACCTGGAAGCTCGCCGAGGACGTGCCGGTCGGCTCGGTCGAGGGACTATGGCTGACCGTGATGCCAGCGGCGTTCCGCGCCGACGCATGGGTGCACGCGGCAGGGGAGGCGCTCACCGCGCGGGGGGCCAGGGTCCACGCGATCGTCGTCGATGACGACGGCTCGGGTGGCCCCAGCCTGGATCGCGCTGGACTCAGGGAGCGGATCGCGGCGGCGTGTCCCGACGGTGAGCCGGTGCGGGGCGTGCTGTCCTGGCTCGGCCTCGACGAGCGGATGCTCCCGTCGGCTGACGCCGTGCCCGCGGGACTCGCGTTGTCGGCCGTCCTCGTCCAGGCGCTCGAGGACGCCGACGTCGACGCCCCGGTCTGGTTCGTGACCATCGACGCGATGGCCGCGGTCCCGGGCGACATGCTGGATCACCCGATCCAGTCGGCCGTGTGGGGACTGGGCCGGGCCGTCGGCCTGGAGCAACCCCGACGGTGGGGCGGAGTCGTCGACGTTCCAGTCCTGGCCTGCGACGAGGCAGCCAGCACGGTCGACGAGCAGGCCGTCGGTCGCCTGATCGACCTGCTCGGCGCGGACTGGCGGGAGGATCAGATCGCGATTCGGCCGTCCGGGGTGTACCTGCGCCGTCTGGCCAGGAGCTCGGTCGCCGACATCGACGCGGCCGGCGGCTGGACGCCGTGCGGAACCGTGCTGGTGACGGGCGGTACGGGCGCCCTCGGTGGCCACGTCGCGCGGTGGCTGGCGGCGAAGGGAGCCACGCATGTGGTGCTGACCAGCCGGGCCGGCCGGTCGGCCGCCGGGGCCGCGGAGCTGGAACGGGAACTGACCGAGCTGGGAGCCCAGGTCACGATCGCCCACTGTGATGCTGCCGACCGCGCGCAGGTCACCGAACTGCTGGCGGCTCTCCCTGCTGACCCGCCGCTGACGGCCGTGATCCACACTGCCGGGGTCTCCAACGACGGCCTGATCGACGCGCTGACGCCTGAGGCTATGCAGACGGTCCTGCGGTCAAAGATCACTGGCGCGATGAATCTGGATGAGCTGACCCGCGATCGGGATCTGTCCGCGTTCGTGATGTTCTCGTCGGTGTCCGGGGTACTCGGGACCGCCGGGCAGGCCAGCTATGGCGCGGCGAACACCTTCCTCGACTCGCTGGTCCAGGCCCGCCGCGCCCGGGGTCTGGCCGCAACGTCGTTCGGTTGGGGCATGTGGGGCGGTGGCGGGATGGCGGCCCTCGGCTCGAACGAGGAACGCATCGTGCGCGTCGGGATCCGGGCAATGGACCCCCAGGAGGCGATGGCCGTCATGGACCAGGCGATGTCGGAGAACGCGGAGTTCCTCACCGTGCTCGACGTGGACTGGCGGCGCTACGTCGCCCGGATCTACGGTGGCATTCCGAGCCCGTTGATCAGCGATCTGCCCGAACTGCGAGCCGCGCGGTCGGTCGCCGTCGGTGCTGCCGCCGCGGGCGGGCAGTCGTGGAGCGACCGGCTCGCCACCATGTCCGAGGTGGAGCGCGGCCGGGCGCTTATGGCCCTGGTTCGCGAGACGGTCGCGGCCGTCCTCGGGTTCGCCTCGGTCGGGGACGTCGCCCCGGCCCGCGCCTTCAGCGAGCTGGGCTTCGACTCCCTGGCCGCGGTCGAGCTGCGCAACAAGCTCAATGCGGCCACCGGGCTGCGGCTACCGGCTACTTTGATCTTCGATTATCCGACGCCGGTGGCGGTCGCCGATCTCCTGCTGAGCGAGCTGGTCGCTGAGCAGGAGACGACGGTCGACTCGGTGCTCGCTGAACTGGACCGGTTGGAGTCCGTGCTGGCAACGCTCGCGCCCGAGGACGACGAGGCCGGCCTGGTGGCGGCCCGCGCCGACGAGATTCTGGCGAAGGTGACATCGGGCCGAGTGGAGCGCCGGGCCGTGACCGGCGCTGGCGGCGTGTCGACCGAGATGATCGAGTCGGCGTCGGACGACGAGATGTTCGACTTCATCAACACCCAACTTGGGAAGTCGAGCTCCTGACCTGTCTGATGCGCAGCAGGCAGTTTTCAGGTAATCACTCGTCCGGTGATGTCGGCGCGGGGTGGGGCTTCTTGGTATGCGGGGCATGGCGGGACAAGCTGCGGGTGCCGTGCGGCCCGGCCCCGGCCCCAACACTCCGACCGCCGGGGTGTTGGAATCTTAGGGGTTGTAAGGGCTTCCGGAAATATTAGGGTGGATATGAAGTTCGCACGGCTCGCGCATCACCTCCATCGGCG
>NZ_CAUVXP010000294.1:0-3281 GCF_963555955.1 Protofrankia sp. Cas3 | reverse complement strand
ACGGTCGATCGCCCGTGCCCGTCCGGTGCTGGCGGCCTCGATCGATCGGACGTTCACGCGGCTGGCGGCGGCCGATCAGCCGATGTAGGGCGTGGGCCGTCCTTCGAGGTAGTGATCGATCCGCAAACGCATGGACGGGTGGATGGTCAACGTGTCGAGGTCGTCGGGGGCGACGAACTGGACTTCCTTGGTTTCGCTGCTGGTCCGCAGGGTGCCGCCGAGCATCCGGGTGGTGAAGCACAACGAGAACTGCTGGCGGACCTCGCCGTCGTCGTAGGCAAGCACATGCCGGGGGTTGGTATACACCCCGATCAGGCCGGTGACCGCGATGTCGATGCCGGTCTCCTCTTTGGTCTCGCGGACGGCGGCGTCCGCGATCGACTCGCCGAGGTCCATGCCGCCGCCGGGCAACGCCCACAGGTCGTTGTCCGTCTTGTGGACCATGAGAATGCGCCCCTGCTCGTCGGTGACCACGGCGGTGACCGACGGGACGACGCTGTTCGCGGCGGGGGCGTTCGGGTCGTTGAAATAGTCGATACGTGCCACGGATCTACCAAGCTCCTTCGGTAACGGCCCAGACCTTCTCGAAACTGGCGGTGTAATGCTCGAACAGGCTCCCCCCGGCGGTCTGACGGAGGTGGATAACCGGGGAATGCGCGGCGGGCGCGCCGTAGACGTGGGTATTGACGAGCATGTCGGCGTCGAACCGGTAGATCGAGTTGTACAGCGTCGTGGCATGCAGTCGGACATCGACACCGGGGACGCCCTGGAGCCCGGATAGCTAGGTGAGGGTGAGCCGGGTCCGGGCCGCGAGGTTAAGGCCGCGCACCGGGCGTGGGGGTGATCGGGGCGGTGCAGGATCCGCGGAAAGAGGTGCTGCCGTTCCGGGATCTGTTCCCGGTCCGGGTGGCGCTGCGGATGACCGAAGCCGACCAGGTCGATCTCGTGCTCGGGGATGGTGCCCGCGACCGCGGGGCACGGGCCGACGAGATCGGCGAGGACATGCCCGGGGTCGGCTATGTGCTCCTGGACGGCCAAGCCGACCCGGTCCGGGTCCGGGCGGCCTGGGTCGACGATGCCGAGATTGCGCGGATGGCGCGTCGGTATCCGGTGCCGGCGGTCGCCGAACTGATCGATCTGGTCGGCGACGGTCCGGACGGGTGGACACCGGATGTGGACGGGCGGGCGGCATGACCGCGGGTCCGGAGGACTACGCCCTGGTGTATCCGCTGCCGGTCTGCGGCTGGTGGCGGGCTTGATCGGAGATCAACGAGCATGCGAAACCAGCTCGTGGGCGCGGCAGGGATCGAACCTGCGACCACTCGCTTGTAAGGCACGGACCGACCCCTGCCTCACCAGCCCCAGCCCAGGTCGCGGATTCCGCTGAGATACGCAGTGGTCCGCCAACGTCCGTGGCTGTTGCTACACCGGTTGCTACAGCAGATCGAGAGCCGACCTCGTCGACCGATGCCCGATGGCAAGCCGACCCGCACCGCAGGCGCGCCAAGCGCCGAGGAGCGGAAGCGGTGCGGCAGGGTTCGTCCAAGCTGTCCCCGGAACTGACCCGGCGTAGATACCGGGGAACCGACCCGCGGATTCAAAGTCTCGTTTGTGATGTTCGTGGAGGTCTGTCGACGTTCGCCAGCTTGAGGCGGCGGACCTCCGTCGTCCGTGGCCTTCCGCCGACATCCGCTCGCGTTGCTGTCGGCGGTTGCTGTCACTCCGGTGCCCGATACCCCGGCCCAGGAGCGGCGTCGTCCCTGCCCGTTGCAAAGGTGTGGGTAGCTTGCCGCCGGTAGGGGCTGATTGGCTACAGTTACCCCATCCGGGGAGAGGATGGCGGCTTGGACCGTCGGGGGTCCTCCACGGTCGCCAGGGGGGAGCGGCAGGGCTGTGCCGGTAGACAGTGACCGTGTGAAGCGGGCGTTACCCGACCGCTACGAGCTGGGCCGCACGCTCGGCGGTGGCGGTTTCGGGGATGTGTTCCAGGCGCGGGACGGTCAGTTGGAGCGGCTGGTCGCGGTCAAAGCGATAGCGGTGGAGGATACCGACGGGGATCGGCGCGCCAGGGACGAAGCGAAGATCCTGGCCGGGCTGAACCATCCGCATGTGGTCAACATCTTTGACGTGGTGGAAGTCGAGGGCCTCTTCCTGTTGTTCATGGAGTTCGTCGCCGGGAAGCCCCTGGACAAAGTCAGCCGCGGCCTCCCGCTGGAAACGGTGTGTGGGATCGGGCTGGCGGCCGGGGACGCGTTGGCGTATGTGCATAACCAGGATGTGCTGCACCGTGACATCAAGCCGGCGAACCTTCTCCTCGCCGACGACGGCACCCTGAAGATTGTCGACTTTGGGATCGCGAAGCTGCTGAAGCACACCGCCGTGTTCGGGAGGACCGGGACGCCGGGTTGGATGGCGCCGGAGCAGCGGAACTTCGCCGTGCTCGGCCCGGCGACCGATCTGTACTCGCTCGGGCTGGTGCTGTACTCGTTGTTCGCCGGGCAGCTGCCGGCACGTCCCCGCGTCGGGCCGCTGACCGGTGTGCACCCGGCGCTGGCCGCGGTGGTCATGCGGGCGGTGGACGAGGACATCGACGCGCGCTACCCGTCGGCGCACGCGTTCGCCGTCGACCTCGCTGAGGCTGCCGCGGAGGCGCTCGGAGCGGGCTGGCTCAAACGCAGTCGCCTGATCCTGCGGGTGGATGATGCGATCCGGGAGGCAGCCACCCGCCTGCCGTCCCCACCGGTCCGGCCGACGCGCCGGTTCGGGGTGGATGTTCCGCCGGAGGGGTTCAGCGGGCGGGAGCTGCGGGGGGCAGACCTGTCCGGGCTGGATTTGCGGGGCGCGGACCTGACGGGGATGGATCTGACCGGCGCCCGGCTGCTGCACAGCACGTTGACTGACGCCGTGTTACGGGAGGCGACGCTGGCGCACGCGGTGTTCGATCGCACGTCGCTGTCCGGGGCGGACCTGTCCGGGGCGGTTCTGACCGGCGCCCGGCTGGTCCGGGCGGATCTCACCGGTGCGGTCCTGACGAGCAGTCGTTGGCAGGGTGCGGTGTTGCTGTCCTGCCCAGTGGACCAGGCCGCCCTGGTCCGGGCGGAGCTGGCTGGTGCCGCGGTCACCGGCCGTGATCCGGCCGCGGTGGTGATACCGACCCCGATGCGCGATGTTTTGGCTGTCGCGTTCTCCCCGGACGGCACCCGGCTGGCCTCCGCCGGCTTCGATCGGACGGTGCGGCTGTGGGATGTGGCCAGCGGCCGGCAACTCGCCGAACTCACCGT
>NZ_CAUVXP010000293.1:0-3344 GCF_963555955.1 Protofrankia sp. Cas3 | reverse complement strand
TCCAGGCGCTGTTCGATGCCGCGGACGCCCGCGTCGAGGACATCCGCTCCCGAGGTCGGAAAGGCGCGCTGGCGGCGCACCGGGACGCAGTGGTGCTCAAGACGGTGTACGCCTACGGGTTGCGGCGGCGGGAAGCGGCGATGCTCGATGTGGTGGAACCCGCGTGCCGCGGCTCATGGCCGGTTCGGGTCGGTGCAGGTGCGGTGGGGCAAGGCATCGCGGGGCAGCCCACCGAAGCGGCGCACGGTGCTGACCGTTCCCGAGTTCGACTGGGTCGTCGAGCTGCTCGACGACTGGTGCGAGCAGCTGCGTCCGCAGTTCGACCCCGGCCAGCATCCCGCCCTGTGGGTGACCGAACGGCGCGGCCGGATTGCGGTCCGCCATCTCGATGACCTGTTCGGTCTGGCGCGGCGGGCGGCGGGCCTGTCGGAGGAGCTGGATTTGCATTCGCTGCGGCACAGCTATGTCACCCATCTGCTGGAGTTCGGCTATCCGCCTCTGTTCGTGCAACAGCAGGTCGGGCATTCCTACGCCTCGACGACCGCGATCTATACCGCGGTGTCGGACGAGTTCCGTAATCGACTGCTGGAGAAGTCGCTGCGCCGCTTCGAGGACCTGTGGGAGACACCCCGGTGACCCGGACGACGAGTATCCGCTGGCATCTGCGGACCCGGATGGCGGAAAAGGGTCTGTTTCAGACCTCCGATCTGGTGCCGCTGCTGGCCGAACGCGGTGTGCACCTGTCCCGGGAGCAGGTCTTCCGGCTGGTGACCCAGCCTCCGCAGCGGCTGTCGATGGACACCTTCGCCGCTTTGTGTGACGTGCTCGGCTGCACACCGAACGATCTGATCGAGGTCGTGGCGGTCGCCGAGCAGGTCGCGAAGACGGCGTCGGCGGGCAGGCGGCCCGCGGGCGGGGCGCCGGCTGGGCCGCGGCGCACCACGATCCGCCGGCCGGAGGGACTATGACACCCGACCTGCCGGGAGCTTCGACGAGCTCCTTTCGGGGGCCGGCGGCCCGTTCCGCCCGGCGACCACCTGTCGATCGGCAGGCGGTACTGCGTGCATTGGCCGGGCGGCTCGTCGCTGTCGTCCCTCGAATGACGGAGGTCGAGGCTTGCCGTCACCTCGACGCGGTCGCGGGAATGGTGAATTCGCGGTTGGCGTGGTTGGACGACCATCTCGCCACGTTCCCTGACGCGCTGCGGTCAGGAAGCTCCGACGTGCCCGCTGTCTTCATCCGGCTCGCGTTCACGCTGCACCAGGCGGGATACGCGGTCGTGGTGCCCGCCTGCGTCGACTGCGAGCAGACCGCGGCAGCCCTGCCGCAACGGGCCGAGGGCGGCCGGATTTGTGCGCGGTGCGCACGACGCCGGCAGGCCAAAGTGTGCGGGCGCTGCGGTCGACGCAACCCGGTCCGGGCCCACGACCCGGACGGGACACCGGTGTGCCAGAACTGCTGGAACCGCGACCCCGCCAGCTGGGAGACCTGCACCAGCTGCGGACGCGCGGCGCCGCCAGCGGCGCGGCCGAACGGGGAACCGATCTGCCGGCGCTGCTACGAAACCCCCCGCGTGATCTGCGCCCGCTGTACCCGATCCGCCGTCGAAGCCGCCCGCACCGACAACGGCGAACCGCTGTGCGCCGCCTGCCGGCCCGCGTCGCGCTGCGGGCTGTGCGAAAGGGAAGGCCGGCTCAAAGTCCGCGCCCGCGACGGCCAGCCGGGAATGTGCGAGGCGTGCTACCGCCGCACACTGTTCGGCATCTGCGACGCCTGCGGGCTGATCGGGAAGCTGGCCACGACCGGCGCGCACGGCGGACCCCGCCTGTGCACCCGCTGCCGCCCGGCGCTGCGCGCGGTGTGGGCGCGATCGGCGGATCATCGCCACCTGGCCGATCGGCAGCGTCTGCGCCTCCTGCTACGCCTGGACCCGCCGCCACCCCGTCGCCTGCCCCGACTGCCAACGCACCCAAGTGCTCGTCGGCCTCGACCAGCAAGGACAGCGGATCTGCGGCCGGTGCGCCGGCCTGGACGTCGACTACGACTGCCCGGCCTGCGGACGCGCCGGGTTCGTGCCCCGCGACGGCATGTGCGAACGCTGCCTGGCCGCCCGCCGCGCCAACGAGTTGCTCACCGGCACGAACGGCGCCATGCGTCCCGAGCTGCGCCCGCTCGCGGACGCCCTGGCCAACGCCGACGCGCCCGACGCCATCCTGACCTGGCTGCGACCCGGCGGGCCCGCCGAACGGCTGTTCCACCGGCTCGCCGCCGCGGAGGCTCCACCCAGCCACGAGCTGCTGGACTGGAGGGTTCCCAGCCCGGGCTAATCCGACGGGTGGGCGACAGCCTGCCCACGTTCCGGTCGATTTTCGGATCAGCTGGTTTACTGGGCGCGGTCGGCCTGCCGCTGCAGGAACCGGTGGACGATGGCCTGGTGTTCGGGAGTGTCGAATGACTGGAACTCCTCGGCGAGGGCGAATTCGAGGATGCCGGTGATCGCCCGGCTGAGGTGCAGGTTCAGCGCCCGTTTCGTGGACTGGATGGCTTGCGGCGGCTGGGCGGCGAACCGCTGCGCGAGGGCGATCGCCTCGTCGAGCAGCCTGTCTCCTGGCACGACCCGGTTGGCCAGTCCGATCGATACGGCGACGGCGGCGGGGATGCGGTCGCCGGTGAACAGATATTCCTTCGCCCGTAGCAAACTCATGAGCAGCGGCCAGGTGGGGGCTCCGCCGTCGGCCGCGGTGAGTCCGACCGACACGTGCGGGTCGGAGAGGTAGGCGTCCTCGGCGATGAGGACCACGTCGCTGAGCACGGCGAGGTTGCATCCCAGCCCGACCGCGGGGCCGTTGACGGCGGCGACGAGTGGTAGCGGGAACGCCACCATCTCGTGGACCAGCGCCGCCGCGTGCTCAATCTCGCCGCGCCGCGCCGCGCGGTCGTTGTGCAGCTCGACGAAGTGCGGCATGTCGCCGCCGGCGCTGAATGCCCGGCCGGCGCCGGTGAGGACGACGGCGCGCGCCCCGTCGTCGGCGGCGATGTGCCGCCAGACCTTGATGATTGCGTTGTGGAGGCGTTCGTTGGTGCTGTTGAGCGCTTCCGGACGGTTCAGGGTCACCAGCCGAACGGGCCCGCGGGATTCCAGCAGCAGCTCGGGCGCGAACGAGTTGTCCATGTGGTGTCCCTGTCTCTCGGGCCGTGGCTGGCCGGCCGCACGGAGGGTGGGTGCCGCCGAGCAGCTGCCTCGGCGCCCGGTCCGATGCTACTATGCGCTGCATAGCGCACAACCTCGTGCAGCCACTTCGGGGCGCTGAGCTTCCGCGGGTGACCGAAGGATGACCGTGCAA
>NZ_CAUVXP010000292.1:0-3352 GCF_963555955.1 Protofrankia sp. Cas3 | reverse complement strand
ATACCAGTCGGCGATCAACTGGGCGGCGGTCGGATCGACGACGAGCGGGGCGTCCAGGTCAAGGCTGGTAGCGGGGGTGTAGACGGCGGACGGGGCACCGGGCTCGATGCCGGCGGCCTGCCCGGCGGAGCGCAGGGTGGTGATGTCCGTCCGCCCGATCTCGCCGTTTGCGCGGACCACCAGCTTGCAGCCCTCGACACTGACCGTCCGGTGGTCGGGGCCGAAGGGCGGTGTGCCGAACCCGCCGGGCCGCAGCACCAGGCCGATCCGCCCGGTGGCCCGGTAGCGGGACGCAGCCAGGACGTGTTCGGCCAGGGTGTGAAGGGACGTCCGGGTCTGCCCGAAACGATCAGGTAGCTGGTCGGTTCCGCTCATGGCCGCTCTTCCTTCCTCGGGGTGGAATGGGCGCCCGGTTGGGCTCGGAATTGGGCCGAGGTGCCGCGATGGCCAGCTGCCGCGATGGCCAGCTGCCGCGCGGCCTCTGTGGTTACAGCAGCTCGGCGTCCTGGCGGATGTGCAGGAGCGCGGGGCCGTCGCCGGTGAACAGGGCCGTCATCGCATCGTCGAGGTCACCGGGATGGGTGGCACTGTGGCCGGCGGCGCCGCAGAGGCGGGCGTAGGCGGCGAAGTCGGGGTTGTGCAGCGAAGTCTGCCAGACCGGGAACTGCTCGCCGAGTTGTTCTTTGCTGATCTTACCGAGGGCGCCGTTGTCGAGCAGGATGTGTTTGATCCCGATGCCGTACTTGACCGCGGTGGTCACTTCGGCGAGGTATTGGCCGAAGCCGCCGTCGCCGGTGACGGCCACGACCGGGCGGCTGGGGTCGGCTGCCCATGCGCCGATCGCGGCCGGGTAGCCGAAGCCGATCGAACCGAGGTAGCCCGACATCAACACCGGCTGGCCGGCGGACTCGAAGTAGCGGCCGAAGGAGTAGGCGTGGTTGCCGACGTCGACGCTGATGACGGCGTCGGCGGGGATGTGCCGCCCGAGCGCGTCGAAGACCGCCGCCGCGGACAGTCCCCGGCCCCGGTCGTCGGCGACGCGGCGCGCCTTTTCAGCCCGCCACAATGCCCAGCGCGCCGCCACGTCCGGCCGCTGGTCCACCCCGGCCGTGGTACCAGCCGGACCGCCGTCGAGGGCCGCCGCCAGGGCGAGCAGGCTCAGTTCGGCGTCGCCGAGCACCCCGACGTCCACCTTCTGGAAGCGGCCGATGGCGGCGTGGTCATCGTCGATCTGGATGGCGGGTTTGTACGGCGCGATGCCGGTGTGGTTCGCGAACGACGCGCCGACGACGACCAGCAGGTCTGCCTCGTTCATCAGCCAGCTGGCGACCGGGGTGCCGCTGCGGCCCAGCACACCCGCCCCGAGCGGATGGGTGTCCGCCAGTAGCCCCTTGGCCTTGAAGGTTGTCGCGACCGGTGCACCCAGCCGTTCCGCCAGCGCCCGCAGGGCCGCCGCGGCCGGCCGGGCGCCATGCCCCGCGATGATGACCGGTCGTCGGGCGCGGCGCAGCAGATCGGCAGCCGTCCGCACGGCGGTGGCGTCGGGACCGCTGCGGCGGTCGGAGAGCCGGCCGTCGGGCCGGACCGCTGCCGCGGTCGCCGGCAGTACCTGCACCTCGTCCGGCAGCACCAGGTGCGCGACCCCGCGTCCGTCGACGGCGTGCTTGACCGCGAGCGCCGCAAGCTCGCCATGGTCGCTGCCGGCCTGCACCGTCGCCGTGGACACCGCGACGTCCCGGAATACCGCCGAGAGGTCCAGGTCCTGGAACGCTCCCCGGCCGAGAACCTTCGACGGCACCTGCCCGGAGATAGCCAACACCGGCGCACCGTCGAGCTTCGCGTCGTACAGACCGGTCAGCAGGTTCGTCGATCCGGGCCCGGCGATCGCGAAGCACGCCGCCGGACGTCCCGTCAGCTTGCCGTACGCGCTGGCGGCGAACGAGGCGGCGCCCTCGTGCCGGATACCGATATAGGTGATCTCGCCACGCGCCTCAGCGCGGCGCAGCGCGTCGGCGAAGCCCAGGTTGGAGTGCCCGACCATGCCGAACACGTGCCGGACGCCCCACGCGACCAGGGTGTCCACGAGAACGTCGCTGACAGTGCGGGTCTCGATCCGCGCCGGCGGCAGCTGCACGAACGCCCCGTCGTCCCGTTCGTGCACGGCGTAGGCGGTCGCCGCGTCGGTGAAGCCCGCCGGCGGTTTCCCCGTGGTGGGATCGTAGTCGTAGCCGTGCCACGGACAGCGCAGCCAGCCGTTCTCAATCGACCCCTCGCCGAGCGGGCCGCCCTGATGCGGGCAGCGGTTCTCCAGCGCCGAGAGCAACCCCCCGCACCGCGTCAGCGCCACACTGCGGCCACCGACCACGGCGGTACGTACCCGACCCTCGTCGGGCAGATCCTCGGCGTCCACCCGATGCCAGCCGGACGTCTCAGCCGGCTGCTCTGGCTGCTCTGGCCGCTTAGCGGACATGGCGTGGCCTTTCACGGATTGTGCCGGCGCCGGCCGGCGGGTGATCGAGGTCTGCGGTCACCATCACGGCGTCTTCCTCGCGGGAGGCTGCGCGGCGGTACGGCTGTGAGATGGGTGGATGGGCTGCTGTCGTCCATCTGTTTCCTGGAACAGTACAGACCCAGGCGGGGATGACGTCCAGGCGACGGCTTCAACGACGGCTTCACCGAGGGCTTTCGACGACGGGAATAGGCGCCTCGGGTCGCCGGTTGCCACGGTGCGTGAACCGCACCGGGGAACGCAACGAGGGAGTCACCCTCCTCCCAGCCGACGTACGCGAGCTTGTGGACGGTCCGAACTATGTGCACCTCTCCACCTTGCGGGCCGACGGATCACCCCGTAGCTGGGTGGTCTGGATCGGCGTGGAGGGCGAGCGGTTGCTGGTCTGCACCGACGACTCAACCTGGAAGGCGAAGGACATGCGGCGCGATCCCAGAGTCGCGCTGTCCGTGGTCGACCTTGCGAATCCCTACCGAATGGCCGCCATCCAGGGAAGAGTGGCCGAGGTCAGGCCCGACCCGGATTGCCGCTATATGGATCCGATCTCCATCAAGTACACCAGCGCTCCCTTTCCATCACGGGGACCGGGCCGGGTATGTTTCGTCATCGTGGTGCAGAAGGCCGCAGCGCGCAGGCTCGACTGGTTGACCCATAACCCGCCGCCGGCTGAGCACGAGGCGCACGGTCTGTCGGCCGAATGACCGGCGCACGGAGTGCCCGGCGCGAAGGGGACCTGGCCGTCAACCCACCCGGGCGCGGGCCCAGTCGTACCAGGACGCCGGCAGGCCGGGTGCTCGCAGGACGGCGCCGGTCAGCTGCGTGTCGTGGGAGTGGTAGGCCGTT
>NZ_CAUVXP010000291.1:0-3374 GCF_963555955.1 Protofrankia sp. Cas3 | reverse complement strand
ACGTTGCCCAGGGCGACCCGCGTACGAGCAGAGGTGCGCCGCGGGGATGTGACACTGTGGGGATCCGACGGTGACCTCGTCCTCCTGACGGACTCCGGCACCATCGCAGGACGTGAGCTGGGCGGGCGCAGGGTCACCGCACGCAGCCGCCTGGGAGATGTCATCCTGCATTTCTCGTCTCCGCCCGATCAGGTGAGCGCGCACGGCCACAGCGGCGCGGTCACGGTTGTCGTCCCGGGCGGTCCCTATGCCGTGGATGTGGAGTCGGCGGACCCCGGTGCCGTCGATGTCAGCGTTCCAGCTGACCCGGCGGCGACCCGGACGGTCTCGGCCCGCAGCCGGTCCGGGCGGGTACGGGTGTGCAGCCCCGCCCCGGGCGGACCGGTGCGCCTGTGAGCCGCCGAGGGCCCCGGCCCATGGCAGCCACTACCCTCGAGCCTATGACGGCGGTCAGGAGCGGGCTGGGACCTCGGGTGCTGACTGTGCGGGACTTCCTCGCGTCCGGTCAGCTGTCGTTCTCGTTCGAGTTCTTCGCACCCAAAACCCCTGCGGGGGAGCGCCACCTGTGGACAGCGATCAGGGAGTTGGAATCCCTGCAACCGTCCTTCGTGTCGGTGACCTACGGTGCGGGCGGGTCTAACCGCAAGGGAACCATCGGCGTGACCGAGCGGATTGCGACCGACACCACTCTCACACCGATCGGGCACCTGACGGCTGTCAACCACTCCATGTCCGAGCTGCGGCAGGTGATCGGCAGTTACGCCGGAGCCGGGGTGCACAACGTACTGGCGTTGCGTGGCGACCCGCCCGGTGATCCGCGGGGGACCTGGGTCGCGCACCCGCAGGGTCTGCGCTATGCCGAGGACCTCGTGCGCCTTGTCCGGTCGCTGGGCGACTTCTGCGTCGGGGTCGCGGCGTTCCCGGACCGCCACCCGCGTTCGCCCGACTTCGACACCGACGCCCGCCACCTGGTCGGCAAGCTGGCCGCGGGCGCGGACTACGCGATCACCCAGTTCTTCTTCGATGTGGACGCCTACTTCCGGCTGGTCGAGCGGGTCCGCCGGCTCGGCTGCGAGGCGCCCGTCATCCCCGGGGTGATGCCCGTGACGAATGTCGCGCAGATCGAGCGGATGGCGCAGCTGTCCGGCGCGGAATTTCCCGCGGATCTGGCCGGCCGGCTGCACGAGGTGGCCCACGACCCGGTGGCGGTGGCGGCGGTCGGGGTGGCGGTCGCGACGGACCTGTGCGAGAAGCTGCTGGCCGGAGGTGCACCGGGCATCCACTTCATCACGTTGAACCGCTCGACCGCCACCCGTGAGGTGTTCCGCTCCCTGTCCGGATGGCGGGCGGCCGGTCAGTCGTGGTCCTCGTAGGCGTCGAAGACGCACAACAGCCACTCGTCCCGGAAAGGCTGCTCGCGGACGAGGGCGAAGTCGGCCAGGTTCGCCGCGTCGACGACCGCTGCCACCAGGTCGAGGTCCAGGGTGCCGAACACGGGTGTGATGCGGACCGCGACCACCACTTGGTCGCGCTCCGCGTTGAAGATTGCTGTCGGATGCAGGTCGTCGAGTGTCTCCACGACCAGGGGCGAGTGCTTGGTCACCGATGTCTCCTGCGGCCGCCTTGCGGCGGCTCCTCGAAGGGGGCTGACAGTCGTCGGTAGTGGGTCGTCATCACAAGCGGGTCATGTCGGACGACGGAACCATACGCAGAGGGCACGATGGCTTGGTGACCACCCCGGTGCCCGACCGTGACGGCTTTCTCAGGGAGTGGTCGGGCCTGCACGGAGGTTACGATGCCACAACCGGCATGTGGCTCGTCCGCTGGTGGCTCGGCCTGGTCTACCGGCTGGGACGCCCGTTGGCCGTGGGTGGTATCGGCCCCACGTCGATCACTGTCGCCGGGACGCTGCTGACCGGTGCCATGCTGCCGGCCGCGGCGCTGGGCGGCCCGTACCCGTTGCTAGCCGCGATGATCGTCGTTGCTGGTGGCCTCCTGGACAACCTTGACGGATGTGTGGCTGTCCTCACCCGTCGGGTGACGCCCTGGGGGTACGTCCTCGACTCGCTGGCGGACCGGATCTGTGACGGAATCTACCTTGTCGCCTTCTGGCTGCTCGGCGCCCCCGGTGGGGTGTGTGCCGTTGCCGGGGCCGCGGTCGCGCTGCTGGAGTATCTGCGTGCGCGGGCCGGGAACGTGGGGTTCTGCGAGATCGGCGTGGTGACGGTCGGCGAGCGGCCCACCCGGATCATCATCACAGTAATCGCGATGCTGGGCGCGGCGATCGACCCCGGCCGTGCCGACCTTGCCGGCATGATCGGTGCCGCCGCCACCGCAACGGTCTGTGCCGGGGGCCTGATCCAGCTCGGCATCGTGGTCCACCGGACGTTGCGGACCGCGACGTTGCGGACCGCGACGTTGCCGACCGCGACGTTGCCGACCGGGGCCGGCGTATCCCGACACTGACCACAGCGCGTGGTACGGATCATCGCACTACGCGGGGCCGATCATGTCGGCGACGATTTTCGCGGACATGGCGACCAGCGGGAGGCCCCCACCAGGGTGGGACGACCCCCCGACGAGAAACAGTCCCGGAATCGGCGAGCGGTTGCCCGGTCGCAGGAACGCCGCGCGCACGCCGTTGGACGATGTCCCGTAGATCGCCCCGCCGACCGCGCCGGTCCGTCGCTCCAGATCGGCTGGAGTGATCACACGGTGCCACAGCAGCCGGGCCCGGACATCCAGGCCGCGCTCGGCCATCAAAGCCAGGATCTGGGTGGCGTAGGCGTCGGCAAGCCCTGGTCGATCCCAGTCCACCCCGCGGTTGACCGGGCCGCCGACCGGGCCGGTGCCGGTGCCGCCGCGTGCGGGTCGCGGCGTCGCGGCGTCGCGCGGCGGAGCGGTTATGTGCCGGGCCGCGTTCACCAGGACGAACCATGCCTCACAGCCCGGCGGTGCGAGGGCGGGGTCGTCGGGCGCGCTTATGTAGATCGTCGGATCGGTGGCCAGGCGGCCGCCGAATACCGCGTCGAACTCGCCGTCGTTCTCGGCGGGGAACAGCACCGTGTGATGGGCGAGATCCGGCGTCCGCCCGCGCAGGGCGAGCAGCAGGACGAAGCCGGACAACGACGCCGGCGCCCGGCGTAGCCGCCGCTGCGCCCGCCGGTGGGGCGCGAGCATGCCGTACACCGTGCGGGCATCGACGCCGGACACCACCAGGTCCGCGTCGATGCGCCGGCCGCCGGCCAGCTGTACCCCGGCCACCCGACCACCGGCGTTGCGGGTGATCGCGACGACCTGATGGTCGAGCAGCAGGCGCGCGCCACGGCACACGGCCCGGTCTGCGACAGCCTGGCCGAGCTGGTGAAGGCCGC
>NZ_CAUVXP010000290.1:3141-3609 GCF_963555955.1 Protofrankia sp. Cas3 | reverse complement strand
GCGGCCTGAAGGCCCTGGCAGGGGGCGCCCGCAGGCGGGACGGGCAGCCCCGCAGGAACCCCGTCTCGGGTGGCTGGTCGGGTGCCGAAGGTGGCGATCGGCGGCGTAGAGTGCCGGCCAGTCGTCCTGTCTAGACGGGGGTGGGCGGTGGCAGACGTTTTCGATGTGTTCGTCTCCTACGGGCATGGCGACCAGCCGTGGGTGCGGGTGCTCGCGGAGAACCTGGAACGCGCCGGCCTGCACGTCTTCTACGACGAGTGGGACATCCTGCCCGGGGACGTGCTGGTCCACCGGCTGGACGCCGGTATCCGCGGATCGGCACACGGGATTGTGGTGGTCAGCCCGCACGCGCTGTCGCGGCCGTGGGTTGCCGCCGAGTATGCGGCGATGCTGACCCGCACGGTCGCCGGCGAGCAGCGGCTCATCCCGGTGCTGTTGGAAGACGCGGACCTGCCGCCGTTTTTGGCC
>NZ_CAUVXP010000290.1:0-2926 GCF_963555955.1 Protofrankia sp. Cas3 | reverse complement strand
TCCCGGGTCTGGGTCGATTTCCGTGAGACCCACGACCCGGCTACGTACACCGCGAGGGTCGGGGAGCTGGTCGCCGTGCTGCAGGGCCGGCGGCGGCCCCGGCTGGCCGCGGACGGGACCGTGCGCCCGCCGCCGGGGCAGGCGTACGGGGCGGAGGGCCCCCGCACCGCGCGTTTGCAGGTCAGCCGGGACACGGTGGTGCTGAGCGGCGACGGTGGGACCGTCGCCGGGCGGCCGGCCGGTTTGGACTGGTCTGCCAGCCAGGTGTTGCGGGAGCTCGACCGGGTCCGTACCCGCGGCTCGGCGGGTGGGACACCGCTGAAGACGCGGGCGGCGGGCGGCGTCCCGGCCGATCCGGTGGACAGGGCGCTGCGGGAGGCCGGGCGGATGCTCGGTGAACGGTTCCTGCCCGCCGCCGTGGCGGCCGCCCTGGCTGGCGAGGTCGACGCGGCGGTGCGGGGTGGGGTGCCGCTGCGACTGGCTCTTGAGGTCGCCGACGAGGCCGACGGTGGGCGGGGGTGGGCGGATCTGCCGTGGGAGACGTTGGCCCTGCCCGGCGACACCCGTCCGCTGGTGCTGCACCCGCCCGTGCAGCTGCACCGGTCCGTCACCGGGCTGGGGGCTACCCCGGCGATGGCGATTCGCGGGCCGCTGCGGATCCTCGCGGTGATCGCCAGCCCGGAAGACGGCGGCGGTGCGCTGCTGGACTATGAGGCGGAGCTGGCCCGGATCCTCGACGCGGTCGCGCCGGCCCGGCGCAAGGGCGAGGCGTACGTACGGGTCCTGAACGGGGGCAGCCGGACGGCGATCCGGGCGGCGCTGCAGCAGGAACGGTTCCACATCCTGCACATCTCCTGTCACGCCCACCCCGGCGGGCTGCTGCTGGAAACCGACGACGGCGCCGCCGACCTGGTCGACACCGAGACGTTCGCCGACCACGTGCTGGTGGCCGGTCGGGGCGTGCCGCTGGTCGTGCTGGCCGGCTGCTCCACCGCCCTGCACACCCGCACCGAAGGCGACGAGAACGGGGGCGGGGCGCGGCTGTTGCCGGGGCTGGCCCGCGGGCTGCTCGCCCACGGCGTGCCCGCGGTGCTCGCGATGACCGCCTCGGTCACCGACCTGTACGCCACCGAGCTCACCTGTCGGCTGTACGCCGAGCTGGCCGGCCGGGCGGTCGTCGACCCGCTGGCCGCGCTCACCGACGCCCGCCAGGCCGTCGAGACCGCCCGGGCCGGCATGCCTCCCTCGGACCGGCGGGCCGGGCTGGCGGAATGGGCGACCCCGGTCCTGTTCCTGCGCGGCCCGTCGATCCCCCTCTACGACCCGGCCGGCGGCCTCGACAAGGTCATCGAACCGGCCGAGTCGACGCTGGCCGACGGGATCGTGGTCCGCCGGATCGGCGAGTTCGTCGGCCGCCGTAGCGAGCTGCGTACCCTGCTGCGGGCGCTACGCGGCGACGGCGCCGGGGTGGTCCTGCACGGCATCGGCGGGGTCGGGAAGTCGACTCTCGCCGCCCAGCTGATCGCCGGCCTCGGCGGCCAGGGGGGGCTGGTGGTCTCGCTTTCCGGTCCGGTCGCCGTCGACCAGATCCTCGCCGCGATCGCTATCCGGCTGTCCTCCTGGTGCTTCGCCCACAACATCGACCTCGCGGATGTTCGCCACCGCCTCGTCGAGGTGCTGCGCTTCGGGCAGGCCCCGTGGGCTGAGCGGCTGGGCCTGCTCGCCGAACACCTGCTGCCCACGGTGGCGGTCACCCTGCTGCTGGACAACGCCGAAGACACCCTGACCCCGGACGGGCCAGGTGGCGGGCAACGGTTCCTCGACAGCCAGCTGGGAGGGTTCCTCGCCGCCTGGGTGGCCCTGCCCGGCCGGGCGAAACTGCTCGCCACCAGCCGCTACCCGCTGCCCGTCGACCGACAGACCGCACGGCGCCTGACCGTCCACCACCTGGGCCCGCTCTCGGTCGCCGAGGCCCGCAAGCTGCTCTGGCGGCTGCCCGCCCTCGATGCCCTCACCCCGGCCGAACAGGCCCGCGCGGTCGCCGACGTCGGCGGCCACCCCCGCACCCTCGAATACCTCGACGCGCTGCTCGCCGGCGGCCACGCCCACTTCCCCGACGTCGCCGCCAAACTCGAACACGCCCTACACGCCCGCGGGATCGACAACCCGGCCGCCTGGTACGCCGACGTCGACGGGGACCTGGACCGGGCGCTGGCCGAAACCGTCACCCTGGCCGTCGACGACATAGTCCTCGACGACCTGCTCGCCCGCCTCGACCAGCACCCGCTGGCCCGCCGGCTGCTGGTCGGCGCCGCCGTCTACCGGCTGCCCGTCGACCGGGCCGGCCTGGCCTGGCAGATCTCCGACACTGTCGAACCGGCCGCCGACCCCGACCGCGACGCGCAACTCGCCGAGATCGGACGGCTGATCGGCGACGCCCAGGCCCGCGGCGCCACCACCCTCGACGAGATCGGACTGACCCAGACGCAGGGACAGATATACCGCGGCTGGGTCGACCAGCAGCGCCGCCCGCCGCTGGACATACCCGACAGCTTCGACCAGGCGACGACAACCCTGCTCGACCTTGGCCTACTCACCCCCACCGGCGGCACCGACGGCCAGCCCGCGTTCGTCGTGCACCGCTGGACCGCGACCGCGATCCTCGACCGCACCAACCCCCACGACCGGGCCGACGTCCACCGCCGCGCCGCCGCCTACTGGCAATGGCGCGTCGCCGTCTGGCCCCAGGACCAACTCGCCGACGTCACCCAACAACTCGAAGCCGGCCACCACCACCTGTCCGCCGGCGACCTCGACAACCTGGAATTGACCACCTGCGCCGCCTGCCAGCAGCTCCACACCTGGGGATCCTGGGACTGGGAAGAACAGATCTGCCACCACACCCTGACCCGCCTACCCCCCGACA
>NZ_CAUVXP010000289.1:0-3423 GCF_963555955.1 Protofrankia sp. Cas3 | reverse complement strand
ACACCGTGTGGTAGGAGTCGCTCAGCGGTGAGGTCAGGGCGGAGGCGTCACCGGCGTCGAACGCGTCGAGCGCGGCGCCCAGGTCGTCGCGGTAGTGGCCGAGCCCGGGGACCGGGTCGGCGAGCCGGCGGATGATCCGTGCGATCGATGCGTGCACGTCGTCGAACTGATCGCGTACGGTCGCGTCATAGGTGGCGTCGCCATGGTCGTTGGCCGACCCGTCCGGCCGGCACTGCCACGCCGTGCACAGCTCCCGCAACCTACGGTTGACAGGCAGGAACGCATGGTAAAGGACGGTGACCTGCTCCTCGGCCCGGGAACCGGCCGGCAGCCGGGACCAGCCGCCGACAAGCTTCCTGGCGTCGACGGTGGGCATCGTCACCAGGCCCTTGGCCAATGCCAGCCCGGCATGCACCAGGCGGTCCAGTTCCGGGGCCGGGCCACGCCGCATGCCTCGAATGACGAGGTCGGTCAGTGCGGCGCGGGTCGCTTCGTCGAGCGAGTGCGGGTCTGTTCCGGTCGCTAACTGCGTCATCGGTGTTGCCTTTCCTCGTCAGGCCGTGAATCGTGCCCGATGGCGTGTCGTCTCATGATCTGTCATGTCATGAGCTGTCGTGATGCTTCCTGACGGCCTGGAAGCGCCGGGTAGGCCCTGGTCCGACCATCGGTGTGTGATTCCGGTCATGCTGCGTCTTTTGGGAATCCGAGTCAAGAAACAGGCGGGTGCGGCCGTGCTGTGATCGCCGTCGCAGCTGTACCTGGGGATCGTCGTGGCTCAGGCTGCCTCGCTGTCGTTCACTATGTAGACGGTGACTACAGTAACTACTTCAGTGCGGACGTGCAGGTCCGGACCGTTGCGGCCGTGCCGGGAGCCGTGGCCGGCCCGAGCAGCACCGCTCCCCGGGCGACCGAGGTGACCGAGGTGACCGAGGGCTGGCGGGCTCGCCGTCGGGGAGCGCCGCCGGTCCCGAGCAAAGTAACTGTTGACATCCTCTAGTTAAGACGATGTGATGCGGGTCATAGGCACCCGGATCGTGACGGAAGGGGCTTCGGGCGTGTCGGCAAAAATGATCTTTACGATGGAAGGGGTGGTCCGATGACCACCATTGACACGACTCCGCTCGCCGCTTCCGTCCCCGCTTCCGTCCCCGCTTCCGTCCCCGCCGGCGCTTCAGCGGACGTCGACGGCTTTGCGCCCGTCTACACCCCCGCGTTGGACGGCAGCGCTGACACCGTCGTGGGCCGGGACGCGCGCTCGGTGATGGAGCGGTTGGTCGGTCTCTATCGGGAGCAGACAACGGACCAGGCGCCGGCGCAGTGGCGTGAGCCCGTCCGCAACTACTCCGACCCACAGCGCTGGCGTGATGAGATCGACGCCATCCACCGGCGGGTCCCGTTGCCGCTGGCGCTGTCCTGTGAGCTGCCCGAGCCGGGTGCCTACAAGGCCATACAGGTCCTCGACACCCCGGTGCTCATCACCCGGGACGCCGCCGGTGTCGTGCACGCCAGCGTGAACGCCTGCCGCCACCGGGGCTCCGAACTGGTTGCGGAGGGCGTCGGCCGGACGAACCGGGCGAAACGGATCACGTGTCCGTACCATGCCTGGTCCTACGACATGGCGGGCTGTCTCGTCGGCATCGGCGGTGAGAAGACCTTCGGGCCCGTCGACCGCGACCGTAGCGGGCTGGTGTCGCTGCCCGCGCAGGAGCGGGCCGGCATCATCTTCGTCGGGCTCACCCCGGGCCGTCCGCTCGACCTCGACAACTGGCTCGGCGATCTTGAGCCACTACTCGAAGGGCTTGGGCTCGCCGGGTGCCATCACCACTCCACACGGGTGCTACCCGGGCCGAACTGGAAGATCACAGTTGACGGGTACCTCGAGGGATACCACTTCGCCTCGCTGCACCCGACGACGGTCTACAAGACCAACCTGTCGAATATTGCCGCGTTCGACAGCTGGGGTCCGCACCAACGCAACGCGTTCGCGCTGCGGACCATTGCCGAGGCGTCCACGGCGCCACCCCAGACGTGGGACCCGGCGACCTGCGTCGGTGCGATCTTCTGGCTGTTTCCCGGGTTGGCTGTTTCCGGGGGTTGGCGCCAGTCGGTCTCGGTGTCCCTCGTGCTGCCCGGCCGCACCCCCGAGGAGTCCCGTACCCAGCAGGTGATCCTGCTGCGTCGCCCACCGGCCGACGACGAGGAACGCAGGGCCGCGGACGTCACCCGCGACTGGTTCCACGACGTCGTGCGCGACGAGGACTATTCGACCGGCTTCGGCGTGGCACGCGGACTCGCCGCGCTTGACGGCACCGATTTCGTCTTCGGCCGAAACGAGCCCGGTGTCCAGCATTTCCACCGAGTCATCGACCGGTTCCTCGACGAGGCCGGTACCGCGCAGCCCGGCCACGGCGACCCGAGCTGACCGGCACCTGTTTCCCGACCACCTGTTTCCCGACCACCCGATTTCCCGACCACCTGTTTCCATCTACCCGTATTCCGACCAGGAGGTCGTACGCATGACTCTCGACGGACGTGTCGCCGTTGTCACCGGAGGCAGCCGAGGCATTGGCCGCGGGATCGTGGAGGTGCTCCTTGCCGACGGCGCCAGCGTCGTGATCAGTGGCCGTTCCGAGGCCAAGGGCAAGGAGGCCCTCGACGAGCTCGCGGTCGGCGACCGGGCGCAGTTCGTGCCCGGTGACGTCCGGCTTCAAAGCGACGTGGAGGGGCTGATCGACGCCGCTGTCGCGAACTACGGCCGGGTCGACATCCTGGTGAACAACGCCGGTGGCAGCGACGGGTTCGCCCCGATCCACGAATTGACCGACGAGGCCTGGACCAACGCCCTCAACTGGAACATCAACGCTGTCTTCTGGGCCACCCGGCGAGCCGTGCCGTCCATGCTCGCCAACGGCTGGGGACGGATTATCAACATCTCCTCGGTCGAGGGCAAGCAGGCCAACAAGGCTGCCGTCAGCCACTACATCACCAACAAGCACGCGCTCAACGGCTTCACCAAGGCCACGGCGTTCGAGTACGGCACCACCGGGATCACCTGCAACGCGATCTGCCCCGGCGCGGTCGAGACGGACCTGATGAAGGAGGCCGGGCCCGTGGCCGCGGCCAGCGTCGGCATCACCTATGAGGAGTTCCTCCAGACGTACGCGAACGAGTCCGCGATCAAGCGGCTGAACACCGTCGAGGAGGTCGCGGCGATGGCCCGGTTGCTCGCCAGCGACGTCGGCGGCGGCATCACCGGCGCGCTGCTCAACGTCGACGGCGGTACCGCCGCCTGGTAGCGGCGACGGCCTGTGGGAGTCCCGGTTCGGCAGTTCTACCGAACCGGGACTCCCACAGGCCCGGCCATGCCCCCAAGGGCGGGTCTGATGGATCTTCGACCAACATCCGTCAGACTCGGGCTAGCCG
>NZ_CAUVXP010000288.1:0-3424 GCF_963555955.1 Protofrankia sp. Cas3 | reverse complement strand
GGTTTCCTCCCGGGCGGTGTGCTCGGGTTCGAGGGCGAGTCCGGAGCGGCTCACGACGTGGGCAAGGCTCAGACCCTGGAGGACGAGAGTGAAGACGACGACGGCGGTGGTGAGGGTCAGGATCAGAGGGCGCCCGGGCAGTGGGGTGCCGTCGGTGGCGGTGAGCGGGATGGACAGGGCTGCGGCCAGCGGCATCACGCCCCGGGTGCCGGCCCAGGTCACCACGCCCGCCAGGCGCCAGGACGGGCGGCCGCTGGTGGGCCTGACCGCCGCGGACAGCGGGAGCATCCACACCACCCGCAGGGCGATCAGAGTGGCGGCGATGGCGAGTGCCTGCAGCGGCCACAGACCGGTTCCGGTCGGGAGTTCACGGATCAGGGACGGCAGTTCAAGGCCGATGATGCTGAAGACGACGCTCTCGAGCAGGAAGATCACCACCGCGTACACGGCGTGCAGCTGCAGCCGGATATGGGCGTCACTGAGCTGGTGCCCGGACCGGCCTAGCAGCACGCCCGCGACCACGACGGCGGTGACCCCCGACATGTGCGCGGACTCGGCCAGCACATAGGCGGTGTACGGGGTGATCAGGGCGATCACGGTCTCCAGCACGGGGTCGGTGGTGCGGCGGCGGATGGCCGCGACCACCACCGCGACCACCGCGCCGATCGCACTGCCACCGCCCGCAAGCAGGACGAACTCACCGCCGACCACGTCCCAGCTGACCGCGCCGGAGGCCACCGCGACGGTGACGGCGACCTTGAAGAGCACCAGCGAGGTGGCGTCGTTGAACAGGCTCTCCGCCTGTACCAGTACCTGCACCCGTCCGGGAAGCGCGAGCCTGCGGCCGAGCGCGGTGACCGCGACCGGGTCGGTACTGGCCAGCACCGTGCCCAGCACGAAAGCCATGGCGACCGGCAACGGCGTGAGCGCAGCGGTCACCGCGCCCACGGCGGCGGAGGAGGCCAGCACCAGGCCGAACGCCAGAACAACGACCGGCCGCCACACCATGCGCAGGTCGCGCAGGGACAGCTCCTCGGCGGAGGCGTACAGCAGCGGAGGCAGGACGACCAGACCGATGGTCTGCGGAGCTATGTGCAAGGTAGGGGTGCCCGGCATGAGCGCCACTGCAAGACCGGCCAGCACCAGCAGGGGTGGAGCGGGCACCCGCCAGCGGCGTGCCCCGGTGGCTACCGCGGTTGCCAGCACCACAAGAAAGAGGACTGTCCCCACCGCACGCATCCGCCGAACCTCTGGTCCGTGATCGGGGTTGCTGCCGCGGATCGCTGCAGTCCATCCCCCACGCCGACCAGGCTTCCCGGCACACCTGAAACAGATTTTATCAATTCCTCAGCTGTTTCGTGCGGTGGGACGGGTGTAGGGCCGCGTCAAGACGACATTTCGCACCTGTTCACTCACGCTGCGGTCAATGGCCGCCACCGCGAAGCCGCAGGCTGTCACGCAGCGGTGGGCGCGGGCCACCAGGCCAGGGCTTTCTTGTGCTGGCCGTCGCCATGGCCTGGTGGCAACAGCGGGTGGCTACCGACGGCATCGGCGGGTGCCCCAGAGCACGCCGGGATGTCGTCGGCGTTCGGCATAGATCAACGATAGTCCGAAATGCTCTCAAAGTCGAACATTTGTTCGTGCAGGGTGTGGATATCGGCACGGTCGGGTCGGGCGGAGCTCCGGCAGACAGGAAGGCCGGTTCGGCAGATCGAAAGATCGTGATTCGGCAGATCGAAAGGTAGAGGATCGGCAGATTGAAAGATCCTTATTCGGCAGATCGAAGGGGTGCTGCTACGATCACTTCGTGCGCAGGGCGGCTGACTATGTACCCAGACGAGCGGTGGACCTGATCACAGAGGCGCTGGCCGACACGCGGGTCGTGGTCGTCAACGGTGCCCGCCAGGTTGGCAAGAGCACCCTGGCTGAGGTCGTGCTGCGGGCGCGGGCCGACGGGGTAGCCCGGTTTCTCGATGACCCGGCGACCCGGGCCGCTGCCACCGAGGACCCGGTCCGGTTCATTCGCCACGACGGTCTGATGCTCATCGACGAGGTACAACGAGTGCCCGATCTCTGGCTGGCAATCAAAAATCTCGTCGACCGTGATCCTCGGCCCGGCCGATTCCTGCTGACCGGATCTGCGCGGCTGCTCGCATTGCACGGCCTGCCCGATGCCTTGCCCGGTCGATCCGAGACCGTCGAACTCTGGCCGTTGTCCCAAGGTGAGATCGACGATGCTCCCGACGGCTTCGTCGATGCTGCTTTCACACTCGGTGCCGACCTGCGTAGCGGGTCGTCGGTGCTGAAACGTAAGGACTACCTCGCCAGGATGACCCGAGGAGGCTACCCGGAAGCATGGCGGCGAGAGAACCCGCGCCGGCGGCAGCGGTTCTTCGAGGGCTATGTTTCAGATCTGCTCAGCCGTGATGTCAGGCAGGTGGCCGACATCGAGAAGTCCGGCGAGATGCGCAGGCTCCTTTCGTTGTTGGCCGCACAGACCGGCGGACTACTCAACATCAGCCGTATTGCGGGCGAACTGGGTCTTTCGGCCCCGACAGCCCGTAGCTACATCAACATTCTGGAAACGGTCTATCTCGTGCGGCTCGTGCCAGCGTGGTCGACGAACCTCACGACAAGGGCGGTCGCGACGCCCAAAGCTATCTTCGTGGATACCGGGCTCGCCAATTACCTGGCGACGAGCCCCAGCACCGACGGGCCGGTCGGCGGTCTGCTCGAGAACTTCGTCCTCAGCGAACTGGCGCGGCAGCTGACCTGGTCCCAGACATCCGCTCGGCTGTATCATTACCGTGACCGGGACCAGTACGAAGTGGATGGGGTTCTGGAGGACAACGTAGGCCGGGTTATCGGTATCGAGGTGAAGGCCGCGGAGACGGTACGTGCGGAGGACTTCCGTGGCCTGAAACTCCTGCAGCGGCGGCTCGGCGCACGGTTTCACGCTGGATTCGTGTTCTACTGCGGTGCCGAATCGCTCAGTTTCGGCGCGGGGCTGGTCTGTCTGCCGATCTCTGCTCTGTGGGGGACCGGGACGTGAGCGTCCCGTCGGACCGGCGACTACGGGATCGGGATCATCAGGTGGGGATCAGGTCGACGAGACCTCATCCAGGGCGCGAACGTCGTCGGTCGTGATCACTGTGCCGAGGTGTACCACCTTTTTCCCCTGCGCCATCTGGTCCCCCGAACGGCTCGGACTGGCCCTGGCCAGGCTCGTCGTCACCCTCCCTACGCCGGTCGGGAGCTGCGTGGCCTGCCCGCCCGGGTGACCTGGACGACCCGGTCACGGGTGGATCCCGCCCTGTACGGGCCGGCCCCTGGCCGCGGTGTCGCGGGACTGTTGCCGGTCGCTCTTTGGGAACGATGTGAATCTGGTGTTGTGGTAGGAACATCGGATTCACATCGTTAAGAG
>NZ_CAUVXP010000287.1:0-3513 GCF_963555955.1 Protofrankia sp. Cas3 | reverse complement strand
GCTCCAGTCCGCATAGACGGAGAACTTCGTCGACCTCGCTGAGTTTCGCGGACGACAGGGTTCCGGCCTGCTCGATCAGATCTGCCCGGGTCAGGGTGACCAGCCACGTGCACGGAATCAGGCCTGGGCGTGGGAGCGCGGCTCGCAGGACACCGCCCATCGGCAGCCCTTCGGTGGCACCTACCGCCACCTCGAGGGCCATGCCGTCGATCTCCACGTTCGCCGGAGCGACGACTCTCATGGCCCGAATCCCACTGGCCTCTTCTCCTGAGAGCAGAACAACCGGCAACCGCTCATCGAAGTCCACCCACCAGACTTCGCCACGTTCCATGTGTCCTCCAGACACGGGACGGCGGGGGCACTCCGCACGCCCTGACCGAACATCACGTTCATCGGCCCCGGCCCTGTGGGCTGAGACCCTCTACGGAACCGAAGATACCGAGGCGGGATCGTCCACACCCACCTGTTGCGCCCAGGCGGGTGCCTACCCCCGATAGAGATTGATCTTGTCCTCGCCGATCCTGGTGCGAAACTCGGGGTTGTCTATCCCGAGGTTTTCGGACGGCGCCGCGCACAAGACGGCTACCTTGCCGACGTGCTGGTTGGTCTGCACGGCCAGGGTCGCCTCGGCAGTGTCCTCCAGGGGGTAGACCTTCGACAGTGTCGGATGGATCATTCCAAGGTTGATCAATCGGTTGGTCTCGACCGCCTCGTGATAGTTGTAGCCATTAGAACCGATGATCTGCTTGAGTCGCATCCACAAAAACCGGTTGTCGTACTCGTGCCGGTAGCCCGTCGAGGAGCCGCAGGTCACGATCTTTCCGCCCCGTTTGGCTACGTACACCGAAGAGCCGAACGTCTCGGCGCCCAGGTATTCGAAAACGATCTGCGGGTCCTCGCCGACCAGGGAGCGGATGGCCTCGCCAAGGATCCGCCCTCCCTTCAGGGTGCGGAAGCCGTCGCTGCCCAGGTCCAGTTCGGATCGATTGATGACGTGCTCGCATCCCTGCGCGCGGACCAACTCGGCCTTCGCCTGGGATCCGACCACCGCAACGGGGATGCCGCCGCCGTTCTTGACCATCTGGACGGCGTACGAGCCGAGGCCGCCGGTTCCGCCCCAGACCAGAACAACGTCTCCCTGCTTCATTCGCGCACCGTGATTGCCGATCAGCATCCGGTAGGCGGTGGAGGCGCACAGGGTGTTGGCGGCCGCCTCCTCTCAGGAGAGGCGGGCCGGCTTCTTGATGAGCTGGTTGGTCTTCACCAGGCAGAATTCCCCGAGCGAGCCGAAGTTCGTCTCGAAGCCCCAGGCGAGCTGGGTCTCCGTCATCATGCCGTCGTCGTAGGATGCGTGATCCTTTTCGTCCACGTACACGGGAGAGATGACGACCTTGTCGCCGACCTTCCAGTTCTTCACGCCGACGCCGACGCGAACAACGACACCGGAACCATCGGAGCCCACCTGGTGGTACGGAAGGGCATGCCGCCCGCCATACCATCCCTGCCGGCCGAACTTCTCCAGGAAGCTGAACGTGGGCACCGGTTTGAAGATCGCGGACCAGACCGTGTTGAAGTTGATCGCGGCGGACATGACCGCGACGATGCATTCGTTGGGGGCCAGTTCCGGCATGGCTATCTCGCCGACGTGCAGCGACTTGCGTACGTCCTTGTCGGTCTCGCCCTCGAAGATGTCGACTTCTTTCTTGAGCAGGTGGGCGGCCTTGTAGCTGGACGGCAGGTCGATGGAGAGCAGGTCTTCGGGTTCAGCGCCGGCGACGACGGCTTGGAGCAGGTCAGACATGGAAAGGTCCTCTCGATTGTGATCGTGTCGATTCAGTGAGCGGGGCCGACGGCATGGTTGCCGGCGGAAGCCGGTCAGGCCGCGCGCGCAGCGTGTTCAGCCGAACTTCAACCGGAGGAACTCGTTGATCTTTTCCATGTGCCGGACGAGGTAGAAGTGGGCACCCTCGAAGACCCTCAGTTCGAATGTCCCGGTCGTGTACTGCGCCCACGCCTCGGCTTCCCCGGGGGTCACCTTGGGGTCGTTGTCGCCGGTCATGGCGCCGATGGGCGAAGCCAGCAGGGGGCCGGGCCGGTAGCAGTACGTCTCCAGGGCCTTGTAGTCGCTGCGGACCGCGGGCAGAGCCGACCGGAGCAGTTCGTCATCATCCGGAATCTCGAGCTCGTTGCCGGCAAGCAGCTTCATCGCCTTGATGAGCGCTTCGTCGTCGAGGAGGTGCAACCCTTCCCCCCGCTGGCCGGCGGGTGCCCGGCGGCCGGATACGAACAGCCCGCGCAGCTCTGCTCCCGCGTGTTCCAGTTTCCGGGCCACCTCGAAGGCGAGCGTGGCCCCCAGGCTGTGCCCGAACAGTCCCAGCGGGCGATCCGCCCATGGAAGCAGTTCGGCGGCGACCAGATCGGCCAAGACGTCCATGTCGTCAACACACGCCTCGCTGCGCCGGTCCTGCCGCCCGGGGTACTGGACGGCGAGCACGTCCATCGACGGTGCGAGCGCGCGCGAGGCGGGAAAGAAGAAGCTGGCCGAACTCCCGGCGTGGGGGAAGAAAACCAGGCGGTGCCTGGACTCGGGTGCCGGATGGAAACGCCGGATCCACGGACTGGACGGAGCTTTCGTGAGCATTCTCTGGCCTTTCTGCAAGAAGTCGTGGTGGTTCGTTCGCTCAGCCCCAGTAGGTGTTGACGACCTTTTCGAGCTCGTTCTCGTCCCGGCTGAGACGAAGGCGCTCGTGGCCGTCCTCAACGGACACGAAGAGGTTCTCGGTGAGCATGACCTGGCCGTTGTCGATGACCCGTCGGCGGCGCCGCGGGCGCGGCTCGCCCTGGAGCTCGGCGATCAGGGCGTCGCGCCAGCCGGCCCAGTCCGCGGTGGTACGCGTCAACGGCAGGAACCGGTAAATGTCGCGCCAGTCCTTGCCGAGGGTCTTGTAGTCGAGTACGTAGTATTCGCCCCGGCGGGTCAGCCGGAACTCGATTCCGTTCTGGACCAGGGTCTTTCCGGAGAACGGCAGCGGCTCCATTATGGAAATGCCCGCGTGCCCGGTGTCGGCGAGCCAGTCCTCGCCATCGATGGTGACGCGCATGACCATGTGCTCGATGTCAGGCCCCCACTCTCCCCCCGGGAAGAGGGTGCTTGCGGACAGCACCTGCACGTCGAAGCCCAACTCGACGAGCAGCCGGGAGAACAAGAAGTTCAGTTCGACGCAGATGCCGCCCCGGCCGCTGAGCACGATCGTCTCGAACTGCGCGTCGAGGTCGAAATCCGGGTTGTCCTTGTCGAGACAGTAACCACTGTCGTAAGGGATCCGTATCTGGTGCTTGCGGTGGATCTCCCGCAGGGTCGCCAGGCTTGCGTCGGGCGTTTCCGAGAAGCCGAGGTACTCCAGGTACTCGTTCTTGTCGAACATGCTTTGTCTCCTTGGGTGTTCGTCGTCGGCGAGTGGCGGACGGGGGTGAGTCGGTGACAGCTGTGCAGGGCGTGCCGGAATCGGCTTA
>NZ_CAUVXP010000286.1:0-3535 GCF_963555955.1 Protofrankia sp. Cas3 | reverse complement strand
TAAAGTAAACTCCCGGCGTGGCTTTAGAGAACACGCACATGGGCGGAGCGCAGCCACCGGAATCCAGTTTAGAGAACAGGGAGACCGCCTCGCCCGGCCGGCCAGGTCGGCGTGCGGTCGCGGTCCCCGAGCCCTACGCCACCGTGCTTGCCGCCTACACCGCGGCGCTGGCCCGGGCGCCGGTGTCCGACCAGACCCGGCGCACCTACGCCTCGAAGGTCCGCCAGTACCTGGCCTGGCTCGCCGACAGCGACCTCGACGGCGACCCGCTGGCTGACCGGGCCGCCCGCGACTGGGCGGTCCGCGACTACCGCTCTCACCTGCAGAACGTGCTCAAGCGGGAGCCGCGCACGGTGAACAACGCGCTGGCCGCCGTCGACGACTTCTACACCCGTCACGGGCTCGGCCCCGCGGCCGCCGCCCGGGCCAGCCTGCCCAAGACCGCGCCCCGTGCGCTGTCGCACCGGGCCGCGGTCCGGTTCCTGCGTGAGATCGAGCGCTGGCCCTCGCCCCGCGACGCCGCGCTCGCCCTGGTGCCGTTCTACGCCGGCGCGCGGATCGCCGAGACCGTCGGCCTGGACGTCGACGACGTCGCCCTGTCCTCCCGCAAGGGCAGCCTGCGCATCCACGGCAAGGGCGACCAGATCCGCCGAGTCCCCATCCATCCGCCACTACGCAAGGCACTGAGCGGCTGGCTCGAGGAACGACCCGACTGGCCCGGCGCCGACGACAACCCCGCCCTGTTCCTCAACCAGCAGGGCGGCCGGCTGTCCACCACCAGCGCACACACCATCATCACCACCCTCGCCGAGGCCGCCGGCCTGGACGAGAAGACCACCGCCCACGTCCTACGGCACACCTTCGCCACCAGCCTCGTACGCGGCGGCACCGACCTGGTGACCGTCGCCGAGCTCCTCGGACACTCCCGTCTGGAGACAGTCCGGATCTACACCCAGCCCACCGAAGACGACAAGATCCGAGCGCTCGACCACCTCATCCTCGACGAGTAACCCGGCCTTGAACAGGCGCAACTCTGTTCAAGATCGTCCCATCGCCGCTTTCGGCCTCACCTTGGCTGGACCCCACGAACCCGACCGCCACCGCCCCCGCCGACCCCGACGGCGCCCAGTCGTAGCCCCTCGCCCTGAGCGTGCCGTGGGGCGCGATGGTGGGCCGGCGACGTGGCGGGCCGGGTGCTGCGGCTGCCCGGGCTGCCCGGGCTGGGTGGGCCGGGTGACTGTCCTGGGCCCGGCCTGGGCGTCGTCGGCTGTGCGGCACGCCGGCCGGTCACCGTGGCGGTCGTGATCGGGTCACCGCCGCGGCGCCGGCGACGACGAGGAGCTGGCTGAGGATCTGAGCGGCGACGTCATCGGGGTGGACCCAGCCCAGAGCGACCAGCGGGCCGGCGGCGAGGCCGACCGCGAGAAGCCCGACGGCGCCCCGGCGCCCGCGCCGGCATCGGGACAGCCGGTGGCCGTGCCCGGCAAGCCCCGGCCGCCGGCTGTCCCGGACCGTGTCCCCGGCGCTGCCGCCCGGTTCCGGGCGGTCCGGTTCCCCGTCGCCTGATCCCGGACCGTCGGGGTCCGGGACCAGCCGGTGCGCCGGCGTCCTCGTCATGGTCGTCACTGTCATGGTCGTCACTGTCATGGTTGTCACTGTCATGGTTGTCACCGTCGTCCCTTCGTCGTCGTCGGCTGTCGTAGGGAGTGGGGTGACGCCCGCCGGATCGTGCAGTCCCGGCATATTTCCGTGGACGTTTGCACGTTCACCGTCGTCCACACCCACTGATCGGGTGACGGGGGACAGCGGGACCGGCCGGAAAGGCGACGGCGCCCCGGGTTGTGGTCGACGCCCAGTCACCGGCGTCGCGTGCGGCCCCGGTGGTCGTTGTCGCCGCCGGGGGACTGCTGCGCGACGGTGTCCGGATCGGGGTGGGTGCTCCGGACACCGCCGAGGCCGTCGCCTGCCGTGTCCGGTCCTCGGTGAGAGGAACAAACAAAGATGATCGTTCGGTGACAGATCGGGGGGACTTCGATGCGTTCTTCGGGGAGGATTTCCCACGCCTGGTGCTGGTTCTGCTGAAAAGCGGGGCTGGATATCACGACGCGCAGGACGCCGCCCAGGAGGCGATGGTCGCGCTGTACCGGGCCTGGGCCGGGGTCGACAGTCCCCGTCCGTGGGTGCGGACCGTCGCCCTGCGGATCTGGTGGAGACGGCCGCCGCCGCACCTGGGCCTGGGTGAGCATCCCGGACCGCCCGTCGGTGACAACCCGCTCGACGTTGAGGAGGAGAAATGGAGGGTCGTGGAGCTGATGCGCTGCCTGCCGCCGGCCCAGCGGGCCGTCGTGGCGCTGCACTACGACGGGTTCAGCACGAAGGAGATCCGCACCATCATCGCCGGGGCCGGGGCGGTCAGGTCGGAGGCGACGGTCCGTTCGTCCCTACGGCACGGCCGCCGGCGACTCGAAGCGATCCTCGCCTCGGAAGGCATCACGATGTCGGGTTCGGCCTCATGACCGGGTCGGGGCGATGAGCCGGGTCGAGCTGGCCGGTGCGCCGGGCGAGGACGGGTTCGCCGTTCTCGACGCCACCTTGCGGGCCCTCGACGGCGACGCGCTGTCCGACCTCACGGTCCGCCTCAACCTCACCCGGCGGTTGGGCCTGATCCACGACGGGGTGTCGGTTTCCCCTGGTCCCGGCCCGGCGGTCGGGCTGGCGTCGCTCTACGCGGACCTCGGGCCGGGCCTGGGGGGCCGGGGACGGGGGGCGCCGGTGGGTGGGGGTTTCTTCACCGGTCTGCAGGCCGCCCTGGCCGCCCTGGCCGCCGGGGACGCCGGGGACGCCGGGGACGCCGAGGACGCCGAGGACGCCTACAGCCAGGCGCTGCAGGCGGCCCTGCTCGCCCTGAGCCCCCTGTTCACCGCGCCGGACCCGGCCCCCGCGTCCGCCCCCGGCCTCTCGGATGGTCCCGGCGGTCGGGGTGCCCCCGGGGGGGTCTCGGGGTCGCGGTTCCCGCTCGACATGCCGTTCTACCCGTGGGCGGTGGACGTCACCGGGCTGCGTACCGATCCGGGGCGCCCCGCCGATGTGCTGGCCGGCCGCGGCGATGTCACCGGGCTGCGGGTCCGCGTCGACGCCGGGGACCGGTATGCCGCGATGAGGCTGGCCGATCTACTGGCCGGCCGCGGCGACCTCGATGGGGCCATGACGGTCCTGCGGACGCAGGCCGAGGGCGGGAACTGGGATGCCGCGGTCCGCCTGGCCGATCTACTGGCCGGCCGCGGCGACCTCGATGGGGCCGTGACGGTCCTGCGGGTCCAGACGGACGCCGGGGACTGGGCGGCCGCGGTCCGCCTGGCCGATCTACTGGCCGGCCAGGGTGATCCCGACGGGGCCGTGACGGTCCTGCGGGCGCCGGCGGACGCCGGGGACCGGGAGGCCGCGGTGGGCCTGGCCGATCTGCTGGCCGCCCGGGGTGACCGGGCGGGTCTGCGCCGCCGGGCCGACGCCGGGGACCGGTATGCCGCCCGGCGGC
>NZ_CAUVXP010000285.1:0-3566 GCF_963555955.1 Protofrankia sp. Cas3 | reverse complement strand
CGCGGACGCTGATCCTGCCGCTGTTGTATGCCTCCATTGCCCGCTGCAGCAAGCTGGTCGGCAGGCGGCGCGATCCAATACTCTGCAGCTGCCGCTGGTACTCTTCGGCACGTCCTGTCATGAGGACCAGCCTGCGGGCGGACAGCTGTCGAACCCGGTCACGCCCCGCCGCGTCGACCAGTTCAACGTTATGCAGACGGAATGCGAGCGCATCCAGGCTGACCCTGAACCGAGTAAGCATCGCGCCGATCGACCGCTCGGTCGGCCCTCCCGGACCCAACGACCGGCGCACGCTTGTCTCAGGCATAAGGAAAGCGGCGGCAAAACTGTTGGCTCTCGTCTCCTCGCGACTGTGTCGGCCGTAGAGGTCTTCGTCAATCGTGATGCCATTCGTATCGCCGTGGGTGTCACCTGCGGCGATATGTCCGATCTCGTGGGCAAGCGTGTAACGCTGTCGAGTGGCCGGAATAGCGCTACTCACGAGGGCCAAGCGGTAGTTACCTCGGGCTACACTCAAGCCATCCAACCCAGTCGGAAGGGGTTCGACCGCAACATCTATGCCCAAACTCTGTTCACAGAAGTCGGCCAGGTCTTCGATGTCGGCATCGCCTGCCCCGGCGAGCTCCCGTACCTCACCGGCAAGCTCGTCGGCTTGACGCACTGGATTATCCTGGCGAATTTTCAATGGAAAACGACTCGGCGATGAGGGCATGCCGAGGTCACACAGCAGGACATCAATTTCGAGGAGATCGTCCACGCGGCGCAGGGCCTGCTCGACCGCAGGGCTCGTATCGGGTTGCGCGCGTGCCGAGATCCGAGTGGCTCCCCGCTCGTCGCTCCCGAGCAGTTCGGCCACCGACACCCCGGTCGCCTCGGCGATGAGCGCGAGCTCCAAGGTGCTCAGACGCCGCTTGCCGCTGAGCACCTTGGACAGTGCGGTCGGATCCATACCGGCGGCCTTCGCAAGCGCCTGCTGGGTCATGCCTGACTCCCGCAGCGTCTGGCGTATGCGGTCGGCGAGGATCTCAGGTTTCACCTAGTCATGATACGTCGATACTTGCGAAAATCGCAAAGTCCATGGTGGTAATCGTTGCGACGTCGGCGCTGTGGCGGCGGGGGGTTCCAGCGGCACTGGTTGGCGACGCCGACGCCGGGCGCCCGAACGACGCACCGCCGGACGACGGCGCCGACCGGGACGTCCGGCAGCGGCTCAACGATGTGAATCTGGTGCTACTGGAGCAGCACGAGATTCACATCCTTACCGTGTGATCCGCACCGCGTGATCCGCGGCAAGGATGTGGCGGCGGGTGGCAGAGAGGTGGCGTACGGGCGGCGGTTGTCAGTGGACAAGCGGCGGTGAAGCAGGTCGTACGCCCGGGGGGCGTAGCCGACCTCACCGAACGCGTACGCCTCGGCCAGCACGTTGGCGGCACGGTCCCGACATCCGCCTGACCAGCGCCGAGGGGTGCGGCTCGTCCTTGGCGACTGCAGCAGATCACACAGCGCGTTGGGGATGAGGACATTGGCGTCCAGGACGATGATGGCCGGCACGATCAGGCCGTATCACCGGTGCCGGTTGGCGCCGGTGACCCGTACATGCCCATCTCCAACGCGTCCGCGGTCATCTCCGACAACACTTCGCGGCGCTTACGGCTGCGCCGTTGCCTATATGCGAGCACCTGTTCGAGCGGGATCCGCCGCGACGAGCCGGGCCGAGAGTAGCCGATCTCCCCCGCATCCAGCAGTTTGATCAACGTTGGACGGGAGACACCCAGCAGATCCGCGGCCTCACGTGTCGTCAGTTCCTGGTCCACCGCGACCACCGCCACACCCCTGCCGGACGCGAGCAGCTCGGCCACCCGCGTAAGGACCTCACGCACGGAGCGAGGCAGCTCCGCCTCGGCACCACCACGGATCAACGTCAATGACCGATCGTCACCCTCGCCCATGAGGTTGACCAGACGAACCAGTGCGACCTGTTCGTCCGATGCCGGTATCACCGTTTCCGGGGCCATCGCCGGACTCCCTCTGCTGCCGTCATGGCGACTAACTGCCGTCATCCATCATCCCGCAAAGTGCAAAAAACGCAACCGACTGGCGCCCGCGCGCCGAGCGCCCGGTTTGGGTGGCGTATCCCGTACCAGGACGTTGTCATCGCTGTGGCGAGGACTACGCTCACGTTACGGCGCAACTGGGGCAACCGTTGCGACGTCGGCGCTGCGGAGGCGGGGGGTTCCAGTGGCACCGGTTGGCGACGGCGGCAGGTCGCCGAGCGACGGGATCCCGGACGGCGACCCCGACATTCGGCTGAGTCGTGACGACCGGGACGACTTCCGAGATGAGCTCGCGACGGTCTATACAACGGAAGCTGCCGCCTCCACCGTCCTCAACCAGATCGATTTCCCGCTTGCCTACCGCCCGGTTCTCCAGGGCAGTAACCCGGAGCAGTGGTGGAGCGAGATCTTCCACGAGTTCAATGTCGGAACTCTCGCGGGTGCGCCCTACCGAAGGCTGCTGCGGACGGCCAGGCGCCGTTTCCCCGGCAATGCCGTGTTTCAGCGCCTCGCTGTGGCCTATCGTGACAATCAGCATGTTGACGCTGGTGATCGGGACAACGGGGATTCAGTGTCGGCCACTGAAAATGGGGCTGAGCCGGCGGAAGCCGAGGTGGGGCCGGCGCAGAGCTGCCATGTGATTGTGCGGGCGAGTTCGGAGCCAGAGCGCCGCAAGGCCGCGGAAATCCTCGCGAGCCTCGGCCTGGGGTCACACGAGTTCTGGTCGACCGCGCACGCGGTTTCCTACCGGGTCAACGACGAGAACACCGGACGGGTGCGGGAGCGGCTCGAGGAAACCGACCTCGGGTGGACGGTTGTCCCGGCGGGTGAACCCGACTACGTGTTCCAGACGCTGTACGCACGGGGGCCGGACGGCCGGCAGTTCCGGTTGAATGACGCCCCCGCCCAGCAGACCGTCGCCAACATGGCTGCGTCGGTAATGGACGAGTACCCGCCTGGTTACGCAGGCCCGACCCGCGCCATCGTCGTGGACGCGGTGCAGGACGACGGCTCGGGACGGCGGCTCGACGGGGACGACACCCTGCACCGAGCGGGGTTACGCGATGGCTCCCGGACCCGGATCGGGGTGGAGGCCCAGGCCGGGGCGCTCAACCCGAAGGACCGGCAGGAGGCGCTGCACCGGGTCCGCAACCAGCTTGTCGCCTACGCGCAGGCGCATCCCCGATTCCAGGTGCGGGCCAATTCCACTCTGCTGCCCACCGAGTACGAGCTTGAATTCGTCCAGGCGAGTTTCGGGCCGGGTGCGATACCCGGCGACGATCCGGTGACCGTCAACCGGCATGTCGTTCTGGTGCAGCTCGGCCCCGAATTCCCCGAAACGCCGCCGCTGGTTTTCTGGCTGACTCCGATCTTCCATCCGAATGTATTCCCGAACTACGACTGTGACCAGGCTCGGGAACACGAGGCCCAGCAGGGGCTGGTGTGCCTGGGCGCGCTGGCCGAGTCCTACACGCCGTCGCTGGATTTCGGTGAGCTGTGCCAGATTATGGT
>NZ_CAUVXP010000284.1:0-3599 GCF_963555955.1 Protofrankia sp. Cas3 | reverse complement strand
GACAGGATACTGTTGTTCGTCCTCTTCGGTGCTCTGATGGCCGTGGCGGTCGGCACCAACCTTGTGCTCGCGTACCGACTGCGACCGCCGATCCGCCCCCTGTCACTCGAGCAGCAGAACCTCGAGCGGTACCGGGTGGCGGTTGAACCGTATTCGGTTTTGATCTTGATCGTGGTCTCGGCGTTGTTCGGTATCGTAGCGGGTGTCTCGGCATCCGGTCGATGGCGGACGTGGCTGTTGTGGCTCAATGGCAAACCCTTTGGGCAACGGGACCCGCAGTTCCATCGTGACATCAGCTACTACGCTTTCACGTACCCGTTCCAGCGTTTCCTGCTGGGTTTTCTGTTGACGACCGTGGTGCTGTCGTTGCTGGTGGCGGTGCTGACGCATTACCTGTTCGGTGGTATCCGGCTGCAGACCCAGGGAGAACGGGTGGTGCCGGCCGCGAAGGCGCACATATCCGTCCTGTTGGGGCTACTCGCCCTGCTCAAGGCCTGGGCCTACTACCTCGACCGGTTCGGGCTGGTGTTTTCCTCGCGCGGGGTCGTCAACGGTGCCTCCTACACCGACACCCATGCCGTACTGCCGGCCAAACTCATCCTGCTGTTCATCTCACTGCTGTGCGCGGTGCTGTTCATCTACAACATCTTCCAGCGCGGCTGGACGTTGCCCCTGCTGTCCGCGGGGATACTGGTGCTGTCAGCCCTGGTGGTCGGCGGAATCTATCCGGCGATCGTCCAGCAGTTCCAGGTCAGGCCGAACGAGGCGTCCCGTGAGGCGCCCTACATCAGCCGCAACATCGAGGCGACCCGCGCGGCATACGCGATACAGAAGATAGACCCACAGTCCTATAATGCGGGCACCACTCCCGACACCGCGAAGCTCGGTGCTGATTCGGCGACGTTGTCCAATGTCCGCCTGCTGGATCCCAACCGGTTGTCCCTGACCTACGACCAGCTTCAGCAGATCCGCAATTACTACGGCTTCCCGCCGTCGCTGGACATCGACCGCTACACGGTCGCCGGATCGGACGGCCAGCCCGCGACCCACGACTATGTGGTCTCCGTCCGGGAACTCGACCAGAACGGTCTCTCCGAGCAGCAGCGGAACTGGATTAATCTGCATCTGACATACACGCACGGCAAGGGCTTCGTCGCGGCGCCGGCGAATACCATTAACGAACTCGGGCAGCCGAAGTTCGCTGAGCTGAACCTGCCACCCACCGGGCCGCTGGGCCTGACCGAGAGCCGGATCTACTTCGGTGAGATGTTTCCAGGGTACTCGATCGTCGGCACGAAGCAGGCGGAGATCGACGGACCGGGCGCGACTGAGAACAGCGAGTCGACGACGACGTACGACGGTTCCGGCGGCGTGTCGATCGGCTCGACGTTTCGCCGGGCGCTGTTCGCGCTGCGGTTCCAGGAGAAGAACATACTGCTGTCGGGTGACATAACCGGGAAGTCCCGCATTCTGTACGTCCGCAACCCGCGTGAGCGGGTGAGTCAGGTCGCGCCCTGGCTCACGCTCGACGGCGATCCCTACCCGGCGGTCGTCAACGGGAGGGTGGTGTGGATCCTCGACGGTTACACCACGTCCGATGGATATCCATACGCCGAGCGTAAGACACTCGGTTCGGTTACCGCCGATGCCGTGACGGGCCGCGCGTCAAACCGGTCCGCGCAGGGGGCCAGCGAGGTCAACTACATTCGCAACTCGGTGAAGGCGACCGTCGACGCGTACGACGGAAATGTCTCCCTCTACGCCTGGGACGAGTCCGACCCGGTACTCCGGACGTGGATGAGCGCGTTCCCCGGGACCGTCAAACCGAAGAAGGAAATGCCGGCCGGGCTGCTGGAGCACCTGCGCTACCCGGAGGACCTGTTCAAGGTCCAGCGGGACCTTCTCGCCTCCTACCATGTACTCAATCCGCGTGACTTCTACTCCCAGGAGGACTTCTGGGCGGTCTCGCCGTCACCGGACAACCAGAACCAGCCACAACCACCCTTCTACGTGTACAGCCAGCTCGTCGATCATTCGCAGCCTTCGTTCAATCTGACCTCGCCGTTGCTGGCGAAGGGTTCGTCGAAGCTCGCGGCCTATATGGCCGTGTCGAGCGATCCGGGTAATTACGGAGAGTTCCAGGTGCTACGGCTGCCGAAGGGCGTGACCATCAACGGGCCGGTACAGGTGCAGAACCTCATCGAGTCCAAGGGGGAGATCTCCAAGGAGCTGAGCCTGCTGCGGGGTGAGGGATCGCAGACGATCCAGGGGAACCTGCTCACCCTGCCGGTGGCCGGTGGTCTGCTCTATATCGAGCCGTACTACGTCCAGGCGCGGGAGAACGCGGTATACCCGACGTTGCAGCGGGTAGCCGCGGTGTTCGGTGATCGGATCGGCTTCGCGCCGACCCTGGACGAGGCCCTGAGACAGGTCTTCGGTGCGAGCGCCACGACACCCAACGGCACGACACCACCGGGCGCCACCACGCCACCGGGTACCACCACGCCACCGGGTACCACGCCATCACCGGGAACGACCAGTAGTCCGGAGATCCAGCAGGCGATCGTGGATGCTGACCGTGCCTTTGCCGCCGGGCAGGACGCGTTGCGCAAGACTCCGCCGGACTTCGCCGCATACGGTGCCGCGCAGAAGGATCTGTCCGACGCGCTGAACCGGCTGGCACGGCTCACGGGGGTGCCTGCCGCCTCGGCGAGTCCCAGTCCCACGCCGTCGGCATCGCCCTCAGCCGCCGCGCCGGCGTCTCCCCAGGCCGGCGCTGCGGGTGCGAGTCCGGGGCCGGCAGCGGCCCCGGTGGCCCCGGTGGCGACCACGTCCACGTCGCCGCCAGGCGGGTAGCCGGGCCGATCGGACTTTTGATCAAGCTCATTTGACAACCCCCACCCAGCGTCCTATAAGGTGAACTCACACCGACGCGGGGTGGAGCAGCTCGGTAGCTCGCTGGGCTCATAACCCAGAGGTCACAGGTTCAAATCCTGTCCCCGCTACCACGCAGTACCAGGGCGAAGGCCCCGGAGAGATCTTCTCCGGGGCCTTTTTCGCGTCCGTGTAGGCGAATCTGTAGGCGAGACCTCGAAACTGCTACTCCGGAGGGCCCCACTCGGGTCCCATCCCACCCAAGATCAGATCTGCGATCGCGCGGGCAACCTCACGGTCGGCGTCAAGATCGGTATCGAGGTAGGTGCCCATGGTGAACGCCACGGAGGCATGGCCGACCCGTTCGCTGCACATACGTGGTCAGCGACCACCGCCGATACGACTGCCTTTCAGTCCAGCGGTCGCAGGCTCACATCCGTGCCCCGCCGCCATCTGGTATCAGGGAACGCCGTCGAAGAGATCGTCGCCGGTGCCGTCCCGTGTGCTGTGGCCGGTCCCCGTTTCATGATCGGTCCAGGTGTTGTGGAGGGTGCGGCGGTAGGGGTTGCGCCGGGGGGTGCGGGTCGGGTCGATCCATCCCGGGGGAATCCACTCGGGAACACCGTCGCCAGCGATGCGTACCTGCCAGTCGCTGTGGTGGAGTGTTCGGTGGTGCTGGCTGCAGGTCAGTACGAGGTTGTCCAGGGCGGTGTGGCCTCCGTGGG
>NZ_CAUVXP010000283.1:0-3643 GCF_963555955.1 Protofrankia sp. Cas3 | reverse complement strand
GTAGCGAACAACGTCGGGCTTCGGCTGGCCTCGCTCGGCTACTACACCGAGGCACGGGCATTGCTGAAGGACACCCTCGACCGGCGACGCCGTCTGCTTGGCGACGACAGCCCCGAGACCCTGGGTACGGCAACAAACCTGCTCACAACGATCATCAGTCTTGGCGACCACCGGAGCGCGCGCAAGCTGGCCGAAGATACCCTCGATCGCCAGCGGCGGATATTCGGCGAAGATCACCCGAAGACCCTGGGCTCGGCAAACAATCTTGCTGTCGCTCTGGCGGGTCTTGGGGATTACCAGCACGCGAGGCAACTGGCAGAGGATAACCTCGCTCGCAAGCAGCACCACTTCGGCGATGACCACCCGGATACTTTGGACGCCGCGCACAATCTCTCCATCTGGCTGATGAGAATCGGGGACCTCACGCGAGCACGCACGCTCGCCGAGGAGACCCTGAGTCGGCGCCGAATGATACTCGGCGAAGATCACCAAAAAACGCTGGCTTCAGCCACCAACGTTGCATTCCAGCTGGCTGCAAACGGAGACCTCCTAGGTGCACGAACACTAGACGAGGACGCTCTAGAGCGCTATCGGCGCATCCTTGGCCATAACCATCCAGACACTCTAGGGGCAGCAAATAACCTAGTTGTTCGACTGAGCCAGACCGGAGACATAAATGGTGCCCGAACTCTGGCTGAGGACTCTCTAGAACGCCACAAGATCGCACTTGGCGACGACCACCCGAACACTCTGAATGCTGCAACCAATTTCGCCAACCTTCTAGGCGAATTCGGGGACTACAAGGGTGGTCAGGAGTTGCACAGCGACGTCCTGGCTCGGCGGCGGCGACTGCTCGGCGACGACCACCCCGACACATTGGCAGCAGCCAATAACCTCGCATTCCAGCTCGCCGGTGCCAGGGACTTTCGCCGAGCGCGAGAGCTAGACCAGGAGACCTTGGAGCGCCGGCGACGCGTGCTAGGCCACGATCACCCCGACACGCTAACCTCGGCCAACAATCTCGCCCTCCGGCTAGATGCGTTACTTGAATACCACGCGGCACGGGAGTTGACCGAGGACACCCTGGCCCGTCGGCGCCGCATCCTCGGCGACGACCACCCCGACACACTACATTCAGCGAACAATCTCGCCATCCAGCTCGCCCGAGCCGGAGAGCACGAAGCGTCACGCACGCTGGCGGAGGACACGCTCGCTCGACGCCAGCAGCTGCTCGGGGCCGGCCACCCCGACACACTGCACTCGGCGATCAATGTCGCTGTTGGACTCGCCCGAGCCGGAGACTTCGCAGAGGCGCGCACACTGGCCGAGGACACGCTCGCTCGACGCCGGCTGCTGCTCGGGGCCGGCCACCCCGACGCACTGCACTCGGCGACCATCCTCGCCGCGACCCACGCCGGCCTCGGGGACTATCAGAAAGCGCGAGCGACGATCGAGGAAGTGCTGGCTCAACGGCGGATAGTCGGTGGCGACCACTCCGACGCTTTTGGTCCGATCGCAGCCCTGGCGACGACCTTGACCGTGCTCAATACAAAAGTAGATCATCTCCACTACTGAGCATTAATGCGTGAAGTCGTGCGGGCATGTGGTGATCGCTGGGTGGGTGGTGGGGATGTGGGTAGCCGGCTGGTATGAGGTACGCGACGGGTGGCGGGTTGACCGCCACGGAACGGGATCGTTGGGAACTGGAGGGTTCCCGCTTTCGTGGACAGTCCTTATTATGCTGCGCGATCACCTTTCTTGTCAAATTCATCCTCGAACTCGACAGGGGTGAGGTAGCCGATCGTGGAATGGATCCGCAACCGGTTGTAGTACACCTCGATGTACTCGAAGACCCCGGTTCTGAGGCGTTCGACGGTGTCGAAGGGGTGGAGGTGGATGAACTCTTTCTTCAGGGTCGCCCAGAACGATTCAGCGGCAGCATTGTCGAAACAGATTCCGGTGCGGCCGACCGAGTTCCGCACGTTGTTGATCTTGCAGAAGTCGACGAATTCCTTGCTGGTGTACTGGCTGCCTCGATCAGCATGGAAGATCACACCTTTCGGTGGGTGCCTGCGGGTTATGGCCATGCGTAGGGCATCGAGGACGAGGTCGGTGCGCATGTGGTCGGCCACGGCCCAGCCCACGACTTTCCGGGAAAAAGCGTCGATAACCGATGCCACATATGCCCAACCATCCCACGTACGCACATAGGTGATATCGCCGAACCACAACCGGTTCGGCGCGTCGGCGGTGAAGTCCTGGCTGACAGGTCGGGCAGCCGGGACGGCTCGGCGGCCTGCACGGTCGTCGCCTTCCGTGCCTTGGGGTGGACGCTGACCAGGCCCAACGCACGCATCAGCCGCTGCACCCGCTTGTAGGCGACCGCAACCCCCTGTCGGCGTAACTCGCGGAAGATCCGCCGCACGCCGTATCGCCCCAGGTGTTCGTCGAAAATAACTTTGATCTTCGTGGAAAGGGTGGCGTCTGTTTTGTCGTGCTGTGACGGGCCCCGTTTCTTCCATGCGTAGTAACCCTGCCGGGAAACGTCGAGTTTGTCACACATGTACACGACGGGGAAACGGGAGACACCGTCGGCCGGGACAGCCTTCTTCGGGGCATGTGCGTCGATGAACTCGAACTTCACTTCTGCTGGCTCGCGAAGAAGGCCGCCGCTTTTTTTAGAAACGCGTTATCCATCTGTGCCTGCGCGTACTTCTTCCGGAGTTCGATCAGCTCGGCGCGCTCCGACACCGACAGCGGCTTCTCGTCGGACTCGCTGTCCTTTTTCGCCTTCGTCACCCAGTTCCCCAAGGTTGATTCATTGATACCCAGACTCTTCGCGATCTCGGCTAACGACCGGTCGGAGTCGAGCGCCAATCTTACCGCCTCGTCTTTGTACTCCTGCGTGTACTTCCGGGGAATCGACCCCATGACGGCCCTTCCTTTCAGACAGTGACCTTCAGGTCTGCTGTCCACGGAAACGGGATCGCTTCAGACGAGGCCGGGCAGTCCCTGCGGCCGCCTCGGGTGACCAGCTGGGGCCGGCACGGGCGTACCCCGCTGGTCCGGGTGCGCGGCGGCGGGTCGGGGCGGGTGTCGGTGGCGGGGATGGCCTGCTACCGGCCCGGCCCGGCGCCGCGGCTGTTCTGTCGGACCCTGAAGCACCGGGGCCGCCGCGATGAGCCGAAGTCGTTTTCCTGGCGGGACTACCGGGAGCTGGTCGTGGCTGTGCACGAGCGGCTGGGCCGGCCGATGGTGCTGGTCTGGGACAATCTGAACCGGCACCTGTGCGCGGAGATGGCCGCGTTCGTCGCGGCGAACGCGCTGTGGCTGACCGTGGTGCAGCTGCCCTCCTACGCGCCCGACCTGAACCCGGTGGAGGGGGTGTGGTCGGTACTCAAGGGCGGGGAGATCGCCAACCGGGCCTTCGACGACGTCGACGAACTCACCAAGCTGATCCACCACGACCTGGCCGGGTTCCAACACCGTCCCGATCTCCTCGACGGCTGCCTCGCCGGCACCGGTCTGACCTTGGAACCATCGTGATCCATACCGTCACGGTCCAACGACATCACGCATTAATGCTCAGTAGTCAGGCGGCGTTGCGGTACTCGTTGATCAGCCCGCCGAGGATGCGTGTGCA
>NZ_CAUVXP010000282.1:0-3644 GCF_963555955.1 Protofrankia sp. Cas3 | reverse complement strand
GACGGTGCCCCCTATTCGGGCGGCGTCCTGCACGCCGGGACGCACACGCTCGCGGTGACGTTCACCCCGACCGACAACGCTGACTACGCACCAGCGGCGTCCACCGTCATGTTGGTCGTCGACCAGGCGCCGCAGATCCTGACGATCGCCGCCGTCGCCAAGCAGGTTTACGGCGTGGCTCCGTTCACGGTCGCCGTCACCGGCGGTGCGTCCGGACGACCGGTGGTCGTCACTCCCACGCCCGTAAGCCCGTGCACCGCCTCCAGTGTCAGCGGCGGGTTTGTCACGATCACAGTGACCGGGGCCGGAACCTGCGTCCTGACCGCGACGCAGGACGGCACCGCCGACTACAGCGACGCCGTACCGCGACAGCTGAGCTTCGTCGTGGACAAGCGACAAGCCAGCGTGACCCTGGCCGCCATCCCGACCCACACCTACGGCGACGCGCCCTTCAGCGTGAATGCGGCTGGTACCGGCTCAACCGCTCCGGTCGTACTCACCGCCGGACCCTCGTCGGTGTGCAACCTGTCGGGCACGACGGTGAGCCTCACCGGTCCGGGCACCTGCACCGTCACGGCTGACCAGGCGGGCGACGCCAACTACTACGCGTCACCAACGGTCAAGATCAGCTTCGCCGTCACATGCGGCGTCCGGGTTCTGACGGACCTGACCAAGCCAGTCAGGTCTGGCGCGACGCTGCCGATCCAGTTGCAACTCGTTGGCAGCGGCGGCGGAAACCTCTGGAGCTCCTCGATCACGGTGCATGCCATCGGTGTCGACGGATCGTCCGTCGCCCCGGCTCCCGGCAACAGCCAGCCCGGCCAGGACTTCCGCTTCGTCGCATCACCTCCGGGCTACCAGTACAACGTGAAGACGACCGGGCTCAGTGCTGGCACACACATCCTGTCCTACGTGGTGGGCACCGACCCCGTGGTCCATACGGTTACCTTCACGGTCACCAACTGAAACGCCTCGTTGAGAGCGCCTGACAATAGGTGGTAGATATCATCAACCAGTGGTCGATCGCTACCGGCAGGGAGATGAAGGCACGACGCACCACGATCACGCCCCGTGGCACGGGAAGGCCATTGGCAGTCGCCACCACGCCGCCGTCCAGCAACGGCTCCAAGGCCTGATCCCGTGGACGGAGCCGAAGATGGCGCTGGGAAAGCGGCACGGGGGCACGATGGTCCCGTTGGCGCTCGCAATGCTGGCGTCGGTCTGTATCGCAACGGTCGGCTGCACTGGATCCGGCGGAACACCGTCCACCCCACCGGCACGTAGCGGTGTCACCGCCGACAGTGGCGGGGCCGCTTCCACCATGGGGAATCCGGGGCCGGCGCCGCCACGCACGCTGGCGGCTGTCACGACCGCCGGGGCGGTGGTGCTTCTGGATCCCGTCAGTGGCAGGGCCATCCGTACCCTGCGCGGCAGCGGGGCCGTCGGGGACTCGCTGGCGGTGAGTCCCGACGGCCGATCGGTGTTCTACGAGGTTGGCGTCGGCTGCCAGCACCAGGTATGGCGCATCGGCACGGACGGCGGCGACCCGACGATCATCGCGTCCGCGGGCAGCAAGCCAGCGATCAGTCCGAACGGCACGAGTCTCGCGTACGCGACGCAGTACTTCGACTGCTCCCCCGGGGACAACCCGACCGCCGGTTACCAGGTCGTCGTGGTCAATCTGACGACCCACGCCGAGCGGCGTTTTCCGATGCCTCCGGGGAGGGCAGCCAGTGGGTTGCCGGCACCGGTCACGCACCTGTCGTGGTCGCCCGACGGCACCCGCCTGGCCGTGTCGGTTGGCTCCGCAGAGGACAACGAAGGCTGGGACCTGGTCACGATGAGCCCTTCGACGGAGTCGTACTACCTGCAGGACGACGGCTCCGGCGCCGTGCCACTCACCGCTGCGGAGAAGGGAAGCTTCTACTACGAGGGCGTGTACATGCCGAACGGCCACTTGTTCGTCGTGCGGCAGTGCTGCGGCGGTTACCCGCCGGTGACCACGTCGGTGCTGCTGCAGGAGGTCGACCCGGCGACGGGTGCGCCGCTTCGTCAGATCGCGACCGGGCTCACCAGCAAGACGCATACCAGCCTGGACGTGGATGCCGGCGGGCACTGGCTGCTGTACCTGTCAGGCACCGATCTTGAGGTTTCCAGTGATGGCGCCAAGCCCACGACGCTTGCCTCAGGCTACCGGGCGGCCGCGTGGTAAGCGGAACCATGCCAGGCGACCGAAGAGCGTCAGCTCCTGGAGTCGCCGGATGGGCGCTGGAGGCCGGACTGTGCCGGTGGGCGCGTTGGCGGCGAGGATGCTGCGGACGCTGGACATAAGAGCGCCCGGCAACAGGGGCATGGATCAAGGAACGTGCCTCGGCCCCGCGACGCCGCGTCCCCTATTGTTGGTCGCTCTTAGTGAAGCCTGCTGCCCGGGATATCCCAGTCGCCTGGGAGGCGCGGCTACTGGAGGTCTCGATGAGCCGGAACGGAACGCCCCGACAGCTTCGGACGGTGACGGCTGGCACAGCCGCGGGCCTGACACTCCTTCTCGGTGCCTGCGGCGGATCGACCCCGGCCACGCCGACCACGACCCCCCACACGTCTCCTGCCGCTCGGCCTACCGACGAACCGACCGACCTGTCCACCGACCTGCTGACGCCCTCACCCACACCGATCCCCCCAGGGCAGACGGGCCCACAGGCGACCCCGACGACCGGCATCGACGCGCTCGGGACAACGATCGTTCCCCCGGGCTTCCCGTTCCCGACAGGAGCGATCCCCGCAGTCACCCTGTCCAGACCCCGAGACGCGGCGATCGCACTGACAGGCGTTACCACCGACGACGCGGTCACGTTCTACCGGCAGACAATGCCCACTGACGGTTACCAGCTCAAGCAGCAGAGCGTGTCCGCGAACAAGGCAAAACTGACCTTCACAGGGCATCGTGAAAGCGTCGAACTCCTCGCGAACAGCATCGGCGGCACCCCGCACATCGTCCTCATCTTCATCCGCCAGTAGGACTCGGCGGCCGGCTACTCCTCGGAACGGCGACGCCGGCCTACCAGAACCATCGTGGTCCCACGCGTGTCCCGCGGCTGCGCCGGCCCCTGTTCCTCGTCGCCGTCGCCGTCGCCGTCGCCGTCCAGATCCTCCAGATCCTCCAGATCCTCGGAGTCAGCGTCCTCGCCGTCGTCTTCCGCCCGATCCGCGATGCCGTCTGCCCTGGCCGACATCGCGGACCTACCGGAATCGCCCGGTGACCGGGTGGCACCCTTTGAACCCGCATCGCCCCGCGAGCCGGTGGCGCGCCGGCCGCGGACCGCGGCGGCCAGAGCCGCACCCCGGCCGGTAAAGGCCCCCTCGGCCGCGAAGCACACCGTGACCGAAAGAATGAGACCGAGCGCGACTACACCGAGTAGCGCCTGGATCTGACTCCCGTGGAGTACATCGGGCTCGGTCGAGGAAATAAGCTGGCTGGCCCGGATCATCGCATCCTTCGGCACGTTCTGCATGACCTGCAGCTTTTCAAGCTCGGTCCCGGCCACCTTCACCAGCACGGATGCCGTGTTGGTCGCGGCGGCCGGCGATGCGTCCGTGGCGGCAATCTCCAGCACCGGAGAACCATCGGCGACCAGCACGATGGTGAA
>NZ_CAUVXP010000281.1:0-3737 GCF_963555955.1 Protofrankia sp. Cas3 | reverse complement strand
CAACTCCACGAACGTCCCCGGCGACGACATCACCGTGACCCCACCCGCCAGCGCCATCGAACACTCCCCCGCCCGAAGCGCCTGAGCCGCCAGATGCAACGCCACCAACGACGACGAACACGCCGTGTCCACCGTCATAGCAGGACCCGTCAACCCCAGCGTGTACGCCACCCGCCCCGCTATGACGCTCGCGGTGTTGCCGGTCAGCAGGATGCCCTCGAGATCCGCAGGCATGTCACCTACCGGTGGCGCGTAGTCGTGGTACATCATCCCGGCAAAGACGCCGGTGTCGCTGCCGCGCACCGTCAACGGGTTGATCTCCGCGCGTTCGAACGTCTCCCACGCGACCTCCAGCAGCAGCCGCTGCTGCGGGTCCATCGCGAGCGCCTCGCGTGGCGAGATGCCGAAGAAGGCGGCGTCGAACTCGGCGGCGTCGTACAGGAAGCCGCCCTCGCGGGCGTACGTCCGGCCGGGAGCGTCAGGCTCCGGGTCGTAAAGGTCGTCCCAGTTGCGGTCCGTCGGAAAACCTGAGATGGCGTCGCGGCCCTCGGACACGAGCCGCCACAGGTCCTCCGGCGACCCGACCCCGCCCGGATAGCGACACGCCATCCCCACGATGGCGATCGGCTCGAGCGGGTCGCCGCCGGCCGACGTCCGCGCCGCGGAGCGCCGTGGGGACGGCCCCCCGTCCCCGCCGACCAGCGCGTCCTCGCCGAACATCTCCTCGAGGAGACGGCCGGCCAGCGCGTCGACCGACGGGTAGTCGAACACCACCGTCGGCGACGGACGCAGACCCGTCGCGCGGACGAGCTGGTTCCGCAGCTCCACGGCGGTCAACGAGTCGAACCCGATGTCCTTGAACGCGCGATCGCCCGCGATCGCCTCGGGGCGGGCGTGGCCGAGCACCGCCGCGACCTGGCGCCGCACGAGGTCGACCATGGCGGCGGCCCGGTCGGCGGCCGATAGTCCGCGCAGCTCCTCGGCGAGCGGGGACACGCCACGGTCGGCCCGCGGGCCGCTGTGCGCGACGCGACCAGCCGCATCCGACCCGGTGGTCTGGACGGTGGCGCTCCCGGGCCGGTCCGCCGCGGCGGACCGACGCCGACCCTCGCGCAGGAGGCACGTGAGCGCGCCCGCGGGGGAATTGTCGTCGGGCTCCGCGTACACGGCGGCGGCCTGGTATCGCATCGGGACGATCAGGGCCGCCCCGACGTCGGTTCCGGCCGTAGCCTCACCAGGCTCGCCGGCCTCGACGGTTTCGCTCGCTTCCTCGACGGAACGATTGGAGATCGCGACGGCGGTATCGAACAGAGCAAGGCCGAGCTCGCGGTCGAGCGGCACCACCCCAACCCGCGCCATGCGGTCCAGGTCCGTCCGGGACAACGTCGAACCCATCCCGCCGCTCGGTGACCACAGACCCCACGCGAGAGACAGGGCCGGCAGGCCGCGCGCTCGCCGGTACGCGGCGAGCGCGTCCAGACTGGTGTTGGCCGCCGCGTAGTTCGCCTGCCCAGCCGCCCCGATCAGGCCGGCGATCGACGAGAAGAGCACGAAGGCGTGCAGATCGAGATCCGCCGTCAACTCGTGGAGGTTCCACGCCGCGTCGGTCTTCGGACGCATGACGGTGTCGACGCGGTCCGGCGTCAACGACGTCGTGACGCCGTCGTCGAGAACGCCGGCGGCGTGCACGACCGCCATCAGCGGGTGCGCGAGTGGCACCGTCGCGAGTGCGGCGGACAGCTCGTCCCGGTCCGCCGCGTCGCACCCCACTGTGGTCACCGTCGCGCCGAGCGCGCGAAGATCCTCGGCGAGTTCGGCCGCTCCCGGGGCGTTCAGGCCGCGGCGGCTGAGCAGCAGGAGGCTGCGCACGTGGTGCTCGGTCACCATGTGGCGCGCGAACAGGCCGCCGAGCGCGCCGCTCGCGCCGGTGATCAGCACGGTTCCGTCCCCGCCGAACGGCGCGGGTTCCGTTGTGGCGCCGGCGGCCATGGTGCCAGTCCTCGACCCCGCCGTGGGACTCGTCGTCAACGTCGGGCAAGTGTCACGGGGGCGGCGGACGAGGCGAGGCGCAACGATCTGTCCGTCCCGCACGGCCACACGCGGCTCGCCCGTAGCGATCGCCGCCGGAATCGCGGCCCACAAGCGGTCGTCGAGGGCCATCTCGACGACGACAAGCCGGCCGGGATTCTCCGTCTGAGCCGAGCGGAGCAGGCCCCGGGCGCCAGAGGTTACGAGGTCGTCGTCCTGACCTGTGATGACCACGAGCAGGGACGACGCGAACCGCTCGTCGGCCAGCCACTGCTGCAGCGCCTCGAGCGCGAGCCCGGTCAACGCCCGGACCGACTCCGCCGACGGCATCTGGGAACGGTCCGCGTGGTCGTCGGCCGGGCGCAGGTCCAGGACGACCGTGGACGGCGCCTGGCCTCCGACATGGCGGGCGTCCCAGGGCGTCAGATACTCAGGACGGGCGGAGTCGGCGTACGGCGCCACCGCCAGCTCGGTCGTCTCCGGTGCGGCCGGCTCGGTCTCGACGGGCAGCCAGGTCAGTGCGAACAGGGATCTGTCGACCGCCGCGTCGCCGACGGCGGACGCGACGGCGGAGAGCGGCCGCCACGTCAGCGACTCGACCACGGCGACGGGCACTCCGGCGGAGGTCGCGAGCTCGACACGGGTCCTGTCCCCGTCGATCCACCGGCAGTGGACCCGCAGAGTCGGCGTCGCCGCCGGAGCCGACAGGGGTATGGTCCGAAGTCCCTCCGGCGCGGCGACCGAGACACCTGACCAGTGGAACGGCACGGACATCTGGCGCGCGCCACCTGCCGCCAACAACGGATGCAGCGCGGCGTCGAACAACGCCGGGTGAATCACGTAGCCCCACGAATCGACATGACCGCGCGCACCCGCGGCTTCGGCGCCCGTCGTGGTGGCTTCAGGTGCCGCCACGCCGTCGGCGGCGGTGCCAACGGAAACCTCGGCGTAGACACTTCCGTCGCCGTGACGCCACATGCGTCGCAGTCCCTGGAACGCCGGCCCATACCGGTAACCGCTGTCGGCGAGCTCGTCGTACACGGCGGCGACGTCGACTTCGGCGACGTCGGCCGGCGGCCACACGTCAAGACCGGTCGAGATCTCCGGGGCGGTCTGGCCGGACGTGGTCAGCAGGCCGGTCGCGTGCCGGGTCCACCCACTGTCGTCCGGGCCGTCCACCCCACCACGCCCGCCCACGAGGTCGACGCCGGCATGGGATTCGCCGGCGCCACCGCGCGGCGCGTCCGCGGGGCGGGAGTAGATCGTGACCTCCCGGCCGCCACGCTCGTCCGGCCCCGACACCACGACCTGCACGACCTGCACGACCACGCCACCGCTGTCGGCGGCAAGCACCAGCGGAACGGCCAACGCCAGCTCCTCCAGCCGGCCACACCCCACCTCGGCACCGGCACGCAGGGCGAACTCGACGAACACCGTCCCCGGCAACAGGGTCACACCCGCAACCACATGATCAGCCAGCCACGGCTGCGCGCGCGTCGACAGCCGCCCCGACATGATCAGCCCACCGTCATCCGCCCGCTCCAGTGCGGCCCCCAGCAACGGATGCTCCGCCGGTCGCAGACCCACCCCCGACACGTCCGCCGCCCGTCGGCCGGCGTCGAGCCAGTGCCGCTCCCGTTGGAAGGGATAGGTGGGCAGATCGACACGTCGGGCACCGGTGCCGGCATAGTACGCCGCCCAATCCACCT
>NZ_CAUVXP010000280.1:2488-4192 GCF_963555955.1 Protofrankia sp. Cas3 | reverse complement strand
CCAGGTAGGTTCCAGTCCGGTCACACAGCCAGGACAGGCCATCGTCGGTGGCATCAGCATCGGTATGCCCAAGCACGGCGCTGACGTGAGGCAGATAAACCCGCCAGGTCGGCCAGGCGTTCAGGTTCCGGATGATGTCTTCGGGCAGTATCTCGCGGAGCAGCCGTATCAGGGTGCCGGCCCGCACCTGTCGTACCTCACCGCTCATGGCCCGGCGGGTCGCGGCCTGGACCAGCCGGTGCACATCCACCGTGTCCCGGTCACGGCGGGCCAGGCTGTAACCGACCAGCGCGCCGACCGTAGCCGCCCACACCGCCCGGTTCCCGGCCGCCTCTTTCAGCGGCCCGTCATCCAACCCGGCCGGATCGGCAAACAAGCCCAGAGGGATCTTCTCCGGGTCGCACAGCGCCCACAGTTCCAGCAGTTCCACCGAGGCCGGGCAGTCAATACGCAGCCGCTGTAGGGACAGGTCCCACAGCACCCCAACGGTGACCCCCGGCCGGTCAGCCACATCCCCTTCGGTGAGCATGTCCCCGAGCTCGTCGGCGAGTAGGTCGGCGTACTCGCCCGGTGGGGTACCGGTCTGATCGAGATAGCCGGCGGCCTGCTCCACCGCCAACGGCAGATCCCCCAGCAGCGCACAGATCCGATCGGCGACCGTCGGCTCCAACACCGGGAACCGGTCCGTGAGCATCTGCATCGACTCGGCACGGCGCATCGTGGAAACCGTCACGGTCACACCGAGTGCGGTCAAACCCCGCCGCCGCGACGTCACCAGCAGCCGGCCCGCCCCCGACGACGGCCGAAGCCCCTTAATCATCGTGATCGTGTCAGGATCATCAGCATTGTCGAACACCAGCAACGACCGGGGTTCGCGCGCCCACGCCGCCACCACCGCGGCCGGCTCCGCATCCACCGACAACCTCACCGCCGGGGCCAACCCGGCCAGATACCCGCCGATCAACTCCGGCTTCTCAGCCGGCACCCAACCCACCCGATCGAACCCGTCGGCATACCGGTGGATGTACTCGACCACCAGCGCGGTCTTCCCGACCCCGCCCATCCCCGCCACCGCGGTCACCGCCACCGACCCCGACGCCAACCGGCCGTGTATCTCGCCGAGTAGCGCCTCACGGCCCACGAAATGCGCCAACCGGGCCGGCACATTCCACATCACCGGCAGATCCGGCGGGAACACCGGACCACCCACCGCCACCCCCATATCAGCCAGGCCACCGGGGAAGTCCGGTTCCGTAGCCGGCTTCCCCCGCTCGCCCGCGGCAGCAGCGAGCACCACACGGCGTGCCACGTCCTGACCGACACCGAACAGGTCAACCGAGACAAGCTGGGCGAGCAGACCCGGCCGCGGGCACTCCTCGATCCGGAACACCAGCAGCTTCCGCGCCCGACCCAACGGATCCGCTGCCCACGCCGCCTGCCACTCCGGCGCCGCGTACGCCGACGTCAGATAGGCCGCCGACAGCACCGCGACTGTCCGGGCTGCATGCTCGGTCGTCTGGTGCATCTCCTCGACGAAGTGCGACCCGGCACCGAAATCCCACGCCTGGATCACCACCCGATAGTCGGCGGCCTCCAACGTCCAGGCGATCCACTCCGCCCAGGCGCGGTCCACCCCGGTGTACGACACGAAGAAGTCCGGGTCGGTAACCTCACTGCCCCCCACGGTCACCCGGTCAGCATGTC
>NZ_CAUVXP010000280.1:0-2079 GCF_963555955.1 Protofrankia sp. Cas3 | reverse complement strand
CGCGGACGTCCACGGATGATCCGGAGCAAACTACGGATCAACGGCCCTCGGCGTGCCATTCGCGTGCCAGTAGCAACGGTCGGCATGTGGTCTGATCTGTGGTCTCTGGCGAGAGCTGGATCGCTGCTGACCTGGGCGGGAGTGCTTTGGACCAGGTCAGCAACGGTAACCGCACAGGTTTCCCAAGCTTGCAACGCGGGTTCGATTCCCGTCGCCCGCTCCACTCCGGGCGAAGTGTGTCAGACAGGGTCTGACCAGGTCGTTCCGCAATATCCGCCCAGGGGCCGAGCCCCCTGGAACCCCGACGTTCCTATGGCTGAGGCCCGTTTTTCCGCTTTCGTGCCCGCCGCGTACCCGCCAGGTTCGAGGTGCCCCGCTCGGACCCTCCGGGGAGCGAGGGCTGATCCGAACCAGCCGCGCCGACATCGCACCCGCGACCTCGGCCACCCGAGCTCGGATGGAGTGTTGAAAGATCATGGAGGCTCGGCGGTCTAATGCGCGCATGTTGCTTAGTTATGGCACGCCGCATTGCTGATCGTCGATTTGTGCATTAGTTATGCGAGGTCGCTCATAGTAGGTGTCGCGTTTCGGAATCGCTCGTCTGCAACAGGCCTGCCACCTGGGCCACCCCGAGGCGAGGCTCATGAAAGAGCTCTGTGACGACCTGGAGGTCGGACAACCGCAGCGGATGGCCGGCTGAGTCCTGCTCCAGGACATACGGTGTCAGCGCGAGATCCACGGGGCTGCCAGGGAGTACAGCGACCACGCTTGAATCGGTTGTCCGGCCGTAGCCAGGAGGGTTGTGGCCGAATCGCAGTTGTTCCTCGAAGATCCGGTTAATACCACGGCCGGTCCGCTCAACGATTCCCGTTCGCTTGAATGCATCCGCAATCAACGGGTTGCGCGGGTGCGGTGGTGCGACGAGCAGATTGTCCAGACGACGGTGACGACATGGGTGCCGCGCCACGGGATGATCTCCAGCGCCGGAGTCGGGGGCCGGGCCTCTCGGATGCCCACGGTCCTGTGGCTGAGCCGCCTTTCGCCTCTCGTGCCACGCCGCGTGCCTGTAGCACGATGCGTTCACCTGGCGGGTAGCTGGTTCTCAGCTCATCCATTGGCCTTTGGCGAGCCGAGCGGACATGCCGGAGGTGACTTCGGAGGTCCGCTCCCCGTTGGCCCGCCGGTAGATCATGGTCGCCCGTGGTGTGGAGTGTCCGCCGAACGACCCGCTCCTGTCACAGCTCGAGCACTTCGAGGACGTCGTCCGCGTACCAACGAGCGCGGACACCGCGCCGGCCGTCGCCGTCCTCACGAAGGACGCCGAGCTCGGTGAGTTGCCGCAACAGGTGCGAGGCGCCCTGTGATGTCACGCCAAGATGGGAGACGACGAACCGAGTGGTGAGGACCGGATTTCCGAAGAGAAGATCCACTACCTCTCCTGCCCTGCTGCGGTTCCCACGCAGTTTTGACCTGTAACGCTCACGCAGGTCCGTCATTCTCTCGGCTCGTTCTACGGACCGGTTCGCCTGATCCGCCACGGCGGAGAGGAAGAAGCGGAGCCAGCCCTGCACGTCACCGCGCTCACGTACTCCCTGAAGGTGCTCAATGTAGAGGCTCTTCGTACGTTCCAGCTGTGCGGACAACGGCAGCAGCGGCGCGGGTAGCAGACCCTGCTCGACGAGGTACAGGACGATGAAAAGCCTGCCGAGGCGACCGTTGCCGTCGAGGAAAGGATGGATCGTCTCGAACTGGTAGTGAAGTAGCGCTGTACGGACCAGCAGCGGAAGCTCAGGCCGCGCCTCGTGAACGTATTTCTCCCAGTCGTCGAGTGCTGGCCACATGTTCTCTATGGTGGGCGGCACGAACAACGCTGTTTCGGGTTGATTGTCCGGCGACCCGATCCAGTTTTGCGAACGCCGGAACTCGCCAGGTGTCTTCTCCTGCCCTCGAACACCCACCAGCAGAAGCCTGTGCATCTCGCACAGGAGGCGCTTACTGACCGGCAGGTCCGGTAGCCGGGCGAGGCCGTGCTCCAGCGCATGCACGTAGTTCTGCACTTCACGCACGTCGATGCTGGGC
>NZ_CAUVXP010000279.1:0-3794 GCF_963555955.1 Protofrankia sp. Cas3 | reverse complement strand
CAATCAGACCCTGCTCGAGGTGGCGATGAGCCGCCCCGATGCCCCAGTCGAGCTGATCCGCCTTGGTGAAACCATGCTGGCGGTGAATGCTCGGCACGAGCGGCTGGTGGACGGGCTGCTGGCCCTGGCCCGGGCCGAGCACGGCATCGCGGATCCGCGGCCGGTTGACCTCGCGGAGGTCGTCAGAGACGTGCTGACCCTCCTGCGGCCGGAGGCCGACCGGCTGAAGCTGCAGGTCACCGCTGAGGCCACCCCGGTTGTCGTCGACGGCGACCGCATCCTGCTCGACCGGCTCGTGCAGAACCTGCTGCAGAACGCCATCCGACACAACGTCACCGGCGGCTGGTTACGGGTCGCTGCCGGCCCGGTCGACGGCGACGCCCGGCTCGCCGTGGTCAACAGCGGCCCGGTCCTCACCCCGGCGAGCGTGCCCGAGCTGTTCGAGCCGTTCCAGCGTGCGGCGAACCGCGTGCATTCAGCCCGGGGCACCGGCCTGGGACTGTCAATTGTGCGGTCGGTCGCCCAGGCGCACGGTGGCACGGTGAACGCGGTCGCCCGCAACGAAGGCGGCCTCGACGTGGCGGTGACGATCCCCCGCCGCAGGCAGCGATCAGACTGCCATGATCAAGTAGTAACGATCAGATGATACCGCCAAGAGCGCCCGGCATCAGGGGCGTGGATCACGGAGAGAACTACGCTACCGCCGTGCGCAATCATCGGTCTTCAGAAGGATCGTCACCGCAGCCGACCAGCCCTCCCATGAGCAGAGCCGAGAGACGGATATTTCGTAGGGCCTGGCTACCTACTCATCATAATTTGCGAGAGCGCCCTGGTCGTGAAGTCAGCCCCGGTCATCACCGTGATGCTGCTTCTCGTCGCGGCATTTGGGGCCATCTTCGTGATCCTCGTATGGATGGCGTACTACACCGCAAAGAAAATCCTGGTCGCGAAGGCGCAGCCACCGGATTTCGCACCCACACCGGCAGCCATGGCGGTCGATGGTCTCGCGCCGGGCGAGCCGGATGTCATCCAACACTGACAGCCAAACCGCCATGGCGATAATCTACAGTCCGTTCTTCAGGGGATGCGCTCTCCGGAGCGGGGTCTCACGCTCCAACTTCTGTCCACCTTGCAGTGACACCCGGTCGATCACGATCACTACCCCATGTTCAGCGAACTCAGGCCCGTCTACTGACGGCGCAGAGTCTTCGCCGAAATTGTCGGCCACCAGCCGATCGAATGCCCAGAACCCATCGCCCCTGTCACTGTACGGATCGACATCATCACCCGAGTCCGGTTAGATGGATCATGGGGCCGAGGGGAGATACGCCGGAGATGTTGAGCAGCGGCCGACGGCACGGCGAGGCGCCGCCCGGACGCCTCGAGCCGAGCCTATTTCTCTGAATCAACCCATGCAGGCAGGGGCTCGCATGCCGACCGCCAGGCGGCGGGAAGACCCTGCCGGCCGACACGAGCGGCCACGATACCTCCGACGATGGCGCAGGTTGTGTCAACATCGCCACCGGCGCCCGCGGTGGTCCAGATAGCCTCCTCATAGTCGTCCAGATTGCGGGCCGCAGCCCACAGGGCGAACGGCACCGTGTCCAGGGCGCTGATATTGCGCCCGTTACCGAGCTGCTCAACCGCAACCGCAACCGACGGAATATCCACAAGGTCACAGGCCACCCCTATGCCGCCGTGCACCCGACCCGACGGAGTCAGCTGACCGACCGCGTCAAGAAAGGCGCGGGGCGTCAGCTGACCGGAGCCGGCGGCAAGAGCGGCCGCCACCGCGACCGCAACCGCTCCAGCCACAGCTTCGGGATGGGTGTGGGTGACCGCCGCCGACACCATCGCCTGCCTGGCTGCCTCCCCCGGATCCTCCGCGAACCATCCACCAAGAGGCGCCACCCGCATCGCAGCACCGTTGCCCCACGATCCCTGACCACCGAACAACCCACCGGCCAACTCACGCCACGCTCCACCCTCGCGGACCTGACGCAGCAGCCGGTTCATCGCCGGCCCGTATTTCCGAGCGGAGTCGTAGCGCTCAGCGAAGCTAGCCGCCAAGGCATCCTGATCGATACTCCGGAACCGGCATAGCACCGCATAGATCGAGCACGCCATCTCCGTGTCGTCAGTCCACGACCAGGGACCCGGCGGCACCCGCCGCTCATACAGCGCGTGGTAGTTGTGGCGATAAAAAAACTGGGAACCCAACGCATCCCCGAGCCCCAAACCATGCAGAGAGTCCAGCGCGCACATACGGCGATCCACCGCCATGGTCGCCCGACGCCCCTCCCAATCAAGATCACCATAGCTGCATCAACACGCGAGCCTCGGCTTCGAGATCGCCGGCTTCAAGCGCCGTTGCCAGCACGCACCGCAGCATCTTATTACCTGCTAAGAGCGCCCGACAATAGGGGCGTGGATCAAGGAGTGGGGCTGGGGCACGTAGATCGCGAGGCGGAGGAGGGAGGCACCGGAGGTGTTGGGTGTCGACCGACGACAACGCGGCGAGGTGCGTGCCCCAGCCCCGCGACGCCACGCCCCCTATTGCCGGTCGGATCCGGTCGTCGCGGCAACAGCCGAGAACCTGGCGAAATGCTACCTGCATCAGACTCGCCGATTCTTGGTATTCGCGCTCCTCGCGCTCATCGTGTTCCTGGTGGCTGTCTGCGCACGTTTTCCGGTAGGCATCCTGCCCGGAGACCTATCTCCGACCGCCGGCACCGCATTCGTAATCAGCGGCTGGATTTGGAGTAGTCTTTTCAACATCGCCTGGCAAGGTCGTCGCGGAGCAAAGCGAATCCTGGCTGCGAAACCGCAGCCACCGGATCCCGCAGCCACGCCGGCAGCCGTTGCGGTCGACAGCCTCGCACCGGGCGAAGTGGATATCATCCAACGCTGACCGTCGCCTTGACCGCTTGATTCCGCCCAGGCTCTACACCTCCTACCTGTTGAAAGAACTACGCCATATTTTACTGGAAATGACGTATTGGCCAGTTGGGAACGCCTATCAAGGAGACTCTTCCGGAAGATCTTCGAAAAACTGTGCAACAGGATAGTTTGCGATCAGCCGAGCAAGTCCCACGGGTGTTTGTCCGTAGTTGTTAGCCCGCCATGGGTCAGCGCCACGCTCCCGTAGCAGGGAAATAAGTTCACCTCGACCATGCGAGTTGAAGGCCGCCTTTGACAGAGGCGTGTTACCGAATTTGTCCACGCTGTCAATCGTCGCCCCAGCATCCAAGAGCGCCCGTGCTGCCGCAACAGAATAATCCTGAGCTGCGAAATGCAACGGGGTAAATCCCTCGATATCCGCAGCATTTGGATCGTGCCCATCTGCGAGGAGCTCCACAACCCGCTCAACATCGTTATCTACTGCTGCATAGTGCAAGGGTGTACGCTTCATTCGGTCCATTTTCTCACCTCGGATCCTCATAGCGATGGGACCTATTGGAAAACCGATCCTCCAACTGGTAGATATCCGAATTATTCCGATCCTCGATTACTTGGTCGCGGGTCCACCCTTCAGGTCGCGCTCGTTCTTGCGTCCGCCGCCACTCGCGACCTGGCTTGTGACCGATGTCAGGATTACCTTCGATCGGCCGACCAGTATTTGGGTCGATCAGATTACCATCGGCATCCCGTGGGGCATCTTCAAGGATCTTCTCTTTTACCTTTTTCCGTAACCTAACTCGGCTGGCCGCTGGATCGTCGTTCTTCTTACGGGCTTCAAGAATAGTAGCGCCGTCTAGTAGACCCTCGAGACTTGGGAAGATCGTGGTATTGGG
>NZ_CAUVXP010000278.1:2002-4169 GCF_963555955.1 Protofrankia sp. Cas3 | reverse complement strand
CGGCTGGGTGCCCGACATCGCCCCGTACCGAAGGGTTCCCGCGCAGCCCCAGCGGCGCTGACCGGTAGCCGCGGTCTTTCGCTTCTACCCCATTTTCTTTCCGTTCCTCTGGTAGGCGCATTACCTGTCGGGGGGCCGGACGGGTCCAGGGTCGGCGAAGCCGATCACGAAGTGACACGTATGTGCCCTGGATGCGGCCGGTTTCCCGGCAGACCCTTCCGCGCCCAGAGGGACGGACCCCACCGGATCGCCAGATGTGATCCGGCCGCCTTTTCTGGCGGTTCTTCCTGTTCTTTTCTTCTTTCGGCAAGGAGTGATCTTTCATGCTGCCTGAATCCGGACCCGATGACGGGCCGCGGACGGTGTCCGTGGTCGCAGCTCTACACGAGCATCTCGACCGTGCCGGCCGTGGTCAGGGCCGCTGGTATGAGGATGCGACCGGTGAGAAGGAATTCGCCTGCGACATGGGCGACAGCCGGTATGGCTGCCCGTGGTGTGACCGGGTCGCCTGGCCCGACGGTAACCCGCTGGATGTGGCGTGATGGCCGCGGGGAAGGGGAGCCGGCGGGGGAACAACGAGGGATCGGCGTACCGGTATCGCAATGGTTGGGCCGGTCAGGTCAGCATGCCCGACGGTACCCGCAAGACCGTGTACGGCAAGACGAAAGAATCCGTTTTTGACGAGATCCGCACGGTGCGGCGGGCGATCGATGACGGCGTGCCGGTGGTGTCCACCCGGATGACGGTGGGGGAGTACCTCGACCAGTGGGTGACGGTGGTGCTGCCGTCCCGGGTGGTGGCGGGCACGCTCGCGGAGTCAAGCGCCGAATCGTATGAACTGTTGACGCGGCTGCACATCATCCCGGTGCTGGGCCGACACGAGCTACGCAAGCTCTCGACAGCCCACGTCCGGCAGTGGATGACCGCGAAGCTCACCGAACCGTCCGCGGCCGGTCTTGCCGCTCGCCAACGCCGGGAAGAGGAGAAGGCACGCAAGGCCGCGGAGAAAGCAGCGCAACAGCAGGCCACCGAGGTTGAGCGGCCGAAGCGGCGAACCGGGCGCAAACCTGGCCCGCCGAAGCGGGTGGCGACACCCGACCCGAAGCCGATCAAAGCGCTGTCGGCGCGCAGCGTCGGCTATCTGGTGACGATTCTGCGGCTGGCGCTGAAGGACGCGGTCCGGGAGGAGCTGTTGGTGCGCAACGTTGCGGAGCTGGTCCAGCCTCCCCGTAAGGACGGTGCGCCGGTGCGGGCATTGTCGGATGCGGACGCAGGCCGGGTCCTGGCGGTGGCGCTGGTCGATCGCCTGGCCGCGCTGTGGATGGTCATGCTGGCGCTGGGGCTCCGCAAGGGTGAGGCGCTTGGGTTGCGCTGGGACGTGATCGACCTGGAGGCGGGCACCGTGGAGATTCGCCGTAAGCAGCGGCGGCGGCTGGTCGGGGTCGACCCGGACACGGGCCGCAAACGGTGGGAGCTGGTCGAGGACGACGACCTGAAGACCAAAGGGTCGAAGGCGACCCTTGCGCTACCGGAAATGGTCGTCGTGGTGCTCCGGGAGCATAAGAACCGGCAGGACACGGCGAAAGCGGCGGCACTGGAATGGCATGATGACGGGCTCGTGTTCACCACGTCCACCGGACGCGGTATCCAGCCGCGGAACGTCAACCGTTGGTGGGACAAGGTCTGCGCGGATGCGGACGTCCACCGAACGCGTGTTCACGACCTGAGACACACCTCGGCCACGCTGCTTTTCCGCGCCGGGGTGGATCTCAACGAGATCCGGGCGTTGCTGCGTCACACGCGCATTGCGACCACGGCCGATATCTACATCGATGTCCTGGAAGACGTCCGCCGCGGCACGGCCGCGAGCATGGACGGCATCCTCGGCCGGCTGGCTCCACCGACCCGACCGGATGCTACGGAACGTGACGATGATGCGGGTGGCGGCGTGGCGTCCGCGGGTTGATCGTTTCCAATTGCAGTACTAATTGCAGTACTGGAGATCAAAAAAGCCCAGAGCCCCGCGCCGTGTGATCGGCTGCGGGGCTCTGACCTGCCTCAACCAGCGTGCGCTCGGAGGGACTCGAACCCCCAACCTCTTGATCCGTAGTTTGCTCTGGATCTTCCGTGGGCGTCCGCTGAGGTTCGCCGGGTGTGGTGACCTAGG
>NZ_CAUVXP010000278.1:0-1664 GCF_963555955.1 Protofrankia sp. Cas3 | reverse complement strand
CACCGGGCGCGATCAGGCGTGGGCGGAGTGGATGGCCTGGACGTTGGAGGCTGCCGGCTACCGGGTGGTGATCCAGGCGTGGGATTTCGGCGCCGGGACGGGGTTTGTGGAGGCGATGCACCAGGCGACGCAGACGTCGCCGCGGACGGTGGTGGTGCTGTCGGCGGCCTATCTGACGTCGGCGTTCGCGGCGGCGGAGTGGCAGGCGGCCTGGCGGGCTGATCCGCTTGGTCGGGCGCGGAAGCTGCTGGTGTTCCGGGTGGAGGACTGCGACCGGCCGGGGCTGCTTGGTCAGGTCGTGTCGGTGGATTTGTTTGGGGTGGAGCGGGGCATCGCGGCGGATCGGGTGGTGAAGGCCGCGCGCGCTGAACGTGTCAAACCGATGGTCGAGCCGGCGTTCCCGGGCGCTGGGCCTGCTGGCGGGTCGGCTGGTGGTGTGGCGGTGGGGGCGGCTCCGGTGTTCCCGCCGGATCTGCCGGCGCTGGGGCATGTGCCGGCTCGGTTGGCGCATTTCGTCGGCCGGGAAGCGTTGCTCGATCAGCTGCATGGCCGGCTGGCGGTGTCGGGGTCGGTGGCGGTGACCGCGCTGGCGGGGATGGGCGGGGTCGGGAAGACCGCGCTGGTGGTGGAGTACATCTACCGGTATGCCGACGGGTTCGATCGGGTGGGTTGGGTGCCGGCTGAGCAGCCGGAGTTGATTGGCGGGTATCTGGCCGGGTTGGCCCCCGCGGTGGGGCTACCTGCCGATGCGGAACCGGCCGCGGTGGTCGCGGCGTGGGCGCGCGAACCCCGGTCGCTGCTGGTGTTCGACAACGCCGACGATCCTGACACGATCACGATGATTAAGGGGCTTCGGCCGTCGCCGGGGGCGGGCCGGCTGTTGGTGACGTCACGGCTGCGGGGTTTGACCGCACTCGGTGGCACCGTGACGGTTTCCACGATGCGCCGCGCCGAGTCTGTGCAGATGCTCACGGACCGGTTCCCGGCGTTGGAGCCGACGGTTGCCGATCGGATCTGTGAGCTGTTGGGGGATTTGCCGTTGGCGGTGGAGCAGGCCGCCGGCTATCTCGATCAGACCGGTACCCCGCCGGGCGAGTACGCCGAGCTCCTCGCCGACGAGCTCGGGGACATGCTCGGCGAAGGGGATGTGGCTGACCGGCCGGGGGTCACCGTTGGGGTGCTGTGGGACCTGTCTCTACAGCGGCTGCGCATTGACTGCCCGGCCTCGGTGGAACTGTTGGAACTGTGGGCGCTGTGCGACCCGGAGAAGATCCCTTTGGGCTTGTTTGCCGATCCGGCCGGGTTCGACGACGGATTGTTGAAAGAGGCGGCCGGGAATCGGGCGGTGTGGGCGGCTACGGTCGGTGCGCTGGTCGGTTACAGTCTGGCCCGCCGTGACCGTGACCGGGACACGGTGGATGTGCACCGGCTGGTGCAGGCTGCGACCCGCCGGGCCATGAGTGGTGAGGTACGACAGGTGCGGGCCGGCACCCTGATACGGCTGTTCCGTGGCATTCTGCCCGAAGACATCATCCGAAACCTGAACGCCTGGCCGGTATGGCGGGTTCATCTGCCCCACGTCAGCGCCGTGCTCGGGCACACCGATGCCGATGCCACCATTGATGGTCTGTCCTGGTTGTGTGACCGGACTGGAACCTACCTGC
>NZ_CAUVXP010000277.1:0-3878 GCF_963555955.1 Protofrankia sp. Cas3 | reverse complement strand
CACCGGCCGTGAGCGAGACAATCGTCGTGCCCGCGGTCCAGGAATGGTTGGCCGCATTGATGAAGCCATAGACCAGGGCGACCATGCCGGCCACCGACAGCAGCGAGCCGACCAGGTCGAACTTCCCGGACAGCCGCTCGGAGTCGTGGATGTAGAGAAACCCGCCGGCCATCAACGCCGCCCCGATCGGCACGTTCACGAACAGCACCCACCGCCAGTCCAGATATTCGGTCAGCACGCCGCCGAGCAGCAACCCGATCGCCGCGCCGCCGCCGGACACGCCGGCGTAGACCGCGAAGGCCCGGTTTCGCTCGGGGCCTTCGGTGAACAGCGTCGTGATCAGCGACAGCGCCGTCGGCGCCGCGATCGCCCCGCCGATGCCCTGCACGACCCGACCGCCCAGCAGCAGCTCATAGCTGGTCGCGAGACCCCCGATTAGGCTGCCGAGCGAGAACAGCCCGAGGCCGAGGATGAACATCCGCCGCCGGCCCAAGATGTCGGCTGCTCGTCCGCCCAGCAGCAGCAAGCCGCCGAACGCGAGGGTGTAGGCGTTGATGGCCCAGGTCATGTCGGTCTGGCTCTTACCGAAATAGCGCCCCATCGACGGCAGGGCGATGTTCACGATCGTCGAGTCCAGCACGACCATCAACTGGGCGCCGGCGATCAGGAACAACAGCAATGTCCTGTTTGCACTTCGGCGCGCGGTCGCGGTCGCAGGCGTCGCTGCGCTGGCGACGGCGCCCAGTGCGTTGTCGGTCATGGCACACTCCGATGTCTCGTGGGGGACGGCTCTTGCGGGGTAGGTGGCTGTTACGCCTCGACCGGCACGAGCAGCCCGAACTGCGCGTGGACTGGCTCGTTCAGGTGGGCGCGTACCCCGCGGCTGGTCTCGTCGGCGAGAATCTCCGCTTCGCCGGCTTCGACGCCGTCGAGCACCTGCCGGACCACGTCGGCGGGGTCGACCTTCGGAGCCTGCACCGCGGCAGTCATGTCGGTATCGACGTAGCCGACGTAGACACCGACGACCTGCACGCCCCGCGGGGCGAGTTCGGTGCGCATCGAGTCGGTTGCGCTCCACAGCGCCGCCTTCGACACCCCGTAGCTGCCGCCGAGAGCGATCCAGGAGAGCACCGAGGCGACATTGACCACGGCGCCGGAGCGCTCGACGAGCCGATCGCCGAAGGCTGAGATGAGCGCGAGCGGTCCGAAGAGGTTGGTCTCCAGTTCCCGACGCAGGAGGGACGTGTCCGGGTTGAGGACCGAGGTGGCGTGGGAGATCCCGGCGTTGTTGATCAGGACGCTGACATCCGGTGCGACCTCGGCGACCCGGGCGACCGAGGCCGGATCCGTCACGTCGAGTTCCAGCGGCACCACGCGCGGGTCGGTGGCGTCGATCGTCCGAGGATCACGAGCCGCGGCATACACCTTCGCCGCCCCGCGGTCGAGCAGCTGGCTGACGTACTCGCGGCCCATGCCACGGTTGGCCCCGGTGACGAGCACGGTCTGTTGGGCGAGCTGGGTCATGTGCGTCTCCTCGAGTGATGTACACCGATCGGTTTACTCGGCTCGCTGGAACGTACACCGATCGGTTTACTTCTGGCAAGGGGTGACCTACGCTGGGGACATGACGACCCCTAGTCGTATCCGCAAGGCCGGTGCCCGCGATCGGCTGATCGCCGCGGCGGAGCGGCTGTTCTACACCGAGGGGATCCACGCCGTCGGCGTCGACCGCTTGTGCGCCGACGCCGAGGTGTCGAAGCGTTCGCTCTACCAGCACTTCGCCGGCAAGGACGAGGTCGTCACCGCGATGCTGCAGGCACAAGCCGCCAAGTTCGCCGCCCAGCTCGCACCCGAGGGCCTTCCACCACGCGAACGAATCCTCATGCTCTTCCGGGCCCTGGATCGGGAAGCCGACTCGCCCAACTTCCGCGGCTGCCCCTTCATCGGCGCGGCCACCGAACTCAAGGACCGCGACCACCCCGCAGTGCGGGTCGTGTGCGAGCAAAGAGCCGCCCTCACCGAATACTTCGCCGAAGCCCTGCGCGCCGGCGGCGCCCGCGACGCAGACCTCCTCGCAACCCAGCTCACGCTCCTCTTCGACGGCGCCAGCGCGCATTCGATGGTGCGCGGCGGATCCACCCCGGCGACCCGGCAAGCGGTGGAGACGCTGATGAGCGCACATGGGATGTGACGCGGACTCACCCAGGTCGCGGCATCGCATCGGCGGCCGAGCCGCGATTCAACCGGTCCAGGTTCGTCGGCCCGTCACTGCCTCGCATTGCGGTCGCAGCTGTTATCGCCACCGCGGTCCGCTCGAACAGCAGCTTCACCGGCTCCACCCCGAGCCGGTCCCGCGCCCTGGTGATCGCCGTGGTCGCCGTGGCGACCTTGACCTGCCGCATCACCTCGTCGTAGCCGTCCGACGGGAACAACGCCAGCGCCACCACGTACCGCAGCGTCAGCGCCGCCGGCAGGTCCCGCCTCCGACGCTCGCGCCGCCCCGTCTCCCCGACGACCTCGTCGCCGGTGACCCCGCCGGAGGCGGCTGGCTGCTCGGCGAGGAGGCGATGCGCCGCAGCACCGTGACGTGGCACCGTCTCACGACCGGCGGCGCACTGATCGTCAACTGGCGCGCCATCGCCGTCGCCGCGGTCGGCGACCCCCGCCCTCAGCAGCTACAGAGAGAAGAATCGCCGGCGGCGGCCAGCCAGCGCCACCCGTCATAGCCGCCGAGAAGAACCGGCCTCTCCTCCGCCTCACCGACGACCTCCGCCAGACCGTCCGGACGAAGAGGCCCGGGGGGCAGCCGTCACCGGGGGGATGACCCGCCACGGCCCGGGACCTGTCATCAGGGTCATGTCCCGGATGAACACCGACCACCCGGGCCCCACGTCCCCGCCGGGAAAGCGTGGTCCCAGTGGTACGGCTCTGGCTCGCCTGTCCGTTCACCGCTATCCAGGGCTCGACCCCGGCCTCACACCGGCGTCGCCATCCGAGCCTCCGCCGGCGAACGTGGCGGCCTCCTCCCGAGAGCGCCGTTCGCCGTAGTCGTCGCGGAGGATGGTCTAAGGTAGGAGCCGCATCTCTGCCGGCGTGGCGCAATTGGTAGCGCACCTGACTTGTAATCTGGAGGTTAGGGGTTCGAGTCCCCTCGCCGGCTCCTTCCAGCCCCGTGCACACATCGGCTCGAAGATCAACTGCGAGCCCGGTTTGCTGAGCCAGCGTTCGACGTCGCCGGCCAGCCAGACCCAGGTGCGCTCAAAGTGGGGCGTCGCGTTCACAGCACCGATGGGCTGGGGGAAGGTCGGGGCGTGGGTGTGGCGGTAGCTGATGTTCTGGCGGGTCTGTCCGAGCAGGCGCAGCGGTTCCGGCACCCAGCCATCTTAGCTTGGCAGCAAACATGGTCACACGGGTCCGGTCGGGCGCTCAGAGCCGGGACCCGCAGACACAGCAACGGCGAAGTCGATCGAGTTGGAGGGGCGTCGGCTGCTCGGTAATCCCAGCGGATGGCACCGCGCGGCGGCGCGGGCAACACCGCAGGGCGCACGCGTCCTTCCCGGCTTGTACGAGGGCACCGACCGGCCGACAGATGCCTCACAGAACTTGAGACGTCAACATCTGGAGTGTTTTCGCTTTTCTGGACACCTTTTTAGGCTGCCAGCTGGCTGATATGTCTGTATCCTGGCTCGTATTCTCTGGGTGTCAAGTATTCGAGTGTGGAATGGCGGCGTTTCGTGTTGAAGTAGTTCTCGATCCAGTCGGCGGTCTCGGTTGTCAGGTCGCGGAGGGTGGGCCAGGGGCGGATGTTGTTTTTCTTGGCGTAGGTATCGAAGGTGATGGATGTGTATTGGGCGCCGCGGTCGAAGTGGAATATCACT
>NZ_CAUVXP010000276.1:2205-4584 GCF_963555955.1 Protofrankia sp. Cas3 | reverse complement strand
CTCGAAGGCCGTCCGCGAATTCGTCGCTGGAACAGAGGGGAAGCTCCGGATCTTCGTCCTCCCGCCCTACACCCCCGACACCAACCCGGACGAGTGGGTCTGGAACAACGTGAAGAATGCCCAGATCAGCCGAAAAATGATTACATCGGTCTCGGACCTGTACTCCAACGCCCTCGCCGCACTCCGCAGGCTTCAGGAGAACCCCGCCCTTGTCGTCGGATTCTTCGGTGACCCCCATCTCGCCTACATCCGCTGGTAGCGAGTCCAGATACTTTCGTTCTTCTTAGTATCTGTCACCACCGGAATCTTGGCAGAGCCGTTATATTGACAGATCCCTCGGTTGAGAGGACACAGGCTCGGCCGGTCTAAGAAGATTCGACAAGCGCTTTCGGTGTAGTGGCGCCAGCGAGTCAGGGCGGGGTCGGTGGCGTCCAGGTAGATCTCGTCGCCCCAGGCTGCTCCCACGGTGGCGGGGAACGCTTCGACGCGGACGGTGGTGCCGCGGTGAGGTGTATCGACGATTGCCGCGTCAACTGTTGATGTCCGGGCGGCCGGGTCCGTCGTGCTCGTGTGCCCAGAGGAAGTGCTCAATGCCGCGCGTCTTGAGGATGCGCCGCTGCCAACGACTGTAGGCGGGTAGGGCTTGGGCTTGGGGGATGAGTTCGGGCCGCTGGAGCGCGTGTTCGCGGCCTTTGGTGACGAGGGTTAGCTGGCCGGTGGCGAGGACGTTACGCACCCACTGGGATTCGACGCTGTAGAGAATTGCGATCACGAACCCGTCGCCTAGGGGATAAGCGCTGACGGGATTGGCATACTCGCGACCGGAGCGTCGGCCAATGTGCTTGACGATCGAGTATGCGCGGAGGCGGCGGCCTGAGATCTTGAGGAACAGCCTGTTGGAGTTGCGGTGCACGGCATCGCGTTTGATCTCTGGGGACATGCGTCGTTCATCCTCTGGGTGGGTCGAGCGTCCGGCTCGGGTGAGTTCTCAAGGCTCGATAGCAGGTCGATCGTCCGCAGCGCGACCTCGTCTGTGGCGAAGGCGGCGGCCGACTCGAAGGCGCTCCGCACGGTCTGGGCGAGGAGCTCCGAGCGCGCTTCGAGGCTCATCGCCTGTCTGGCGTCCGAGGACGGTTCGGACACGATGAAACCCTGAAGGGTCGCGAGAAACGCGGTCCCGAGCGCTTCGGTCGGAAGATCCGCGCGCAGGAGACCTTGCTGGGCGAGTAGGTCGAGGTAGCCGTGGAGGAGTACCCGATGGCGGTCTTCTCGGGTTCCCTGCGCGGGCCGGCTGAGCTTGCCGAGCGTCTCCGCGTCGGCGCGAAAGAAGGCACGCAGGATGGGACGCCGCATGATGGCCAGAAAGTACGACCGGGTGAAGCGATGCAGCAGCGCGGTCTGTGAGTCGCATCTCAGCTCGGCGATCACCTCCTGGACCGCCGCGAGCACCTCGCGCTCGAGCAGCGTGGTGAACAACTGCTCGCGCGTCTTCCAATGCAGGTAGATCGTACCCTTGCCGATCTCAGCGTGGCGGGCGATGTCCTCGATCGTGACGCGGTTGTACCCCCAGCGGATGAGTAGCTCGGCGGCGGCCTCGAGGATTCGACGAGCTCGATCCTCACGGGCGGTGCGATCCCGCGGGGAGGTCGGGCCGGTGCGCATGAGTGCCAACATATGACCAGAATCGATGTTTGGTCAAACCTCAGCGCATCGCGCGCGTCCGGGGCAGCGTCGCAACGCCGACCCAGCACGACCACCTCGAAGCCCTCTGACCACGCCCCACCTGACCCCACCCAGCGGGCCGATCATGGAGCGCCGGTCAGCGGGTGGGGCGGGTGGCGCCCAGGTAGATGTCGTCGCCCCACACGGCACCGATCGTGGTCGGGAACGCTTCCACCCGGACCGCGGCGCCAGCATGCGGGGCGTCGACCATCACCGCCTGCCCACCTTCGATTCCCAAATAAAGGCCGACGTGGGTAACGTCGGACAGCCCACCGCCGAAGAACACCAGGTCACCACGTGCCAGCCCGGCCCCGGCCGGCAGACGGGGCCCGACGTCGAACTGAGCCTGGGCCACCCGCGGCAGCCCGATCCCGGCCCTCTGCCAGGCCGCCTGGACCAGCCCCGAGCAGTCGAAACCAACCCCGGCGGTCTCACCGCCCCACACATACGGCGTCCCGACCTGAGCCACCGCCCAATCAGCCGCGACACCACCGGCGTCTCCCACCGCGACATCTGAAGCGCCCTGCCCATAAGACCGGGCCACGGCAAGAATCCTCGCGACATACTGCTCGGCAGCCCGCGCCCGCGGCGGGCCTGTAGAAATAACGGCTCTGCCAAGATTCCGGTGGTGACAGACAGTCTCCGTGCAGGTATCGT
>NZ_CAUVXP010000276.1:0-1574 GCF_963555955.1 Protofrankia sp. Cas3 | reverse complement strand
GGGTGCTGTGTGATGCCGAGTTCCTGAAGGTCGTTTTTCCTCAGCTCGCTGTGGTGCTCATCGATCGGGTCGTCGATGAGGGGCCGGTGGTGCGGATCGCCGCGCGGACCCGGGCCGGGCCGGTGGCCTGTCCGCGCTGCGGGACGCTCACCGGGCGGGTGCACGGCTATCACCGGCGCCGCCTGGCAGATCTTCCGGTCGGGGGCAGGCCGATGGTGATCGAGCTGACCGTGCGGCGGCTGGTCTGCGGCAATCTGAGCTGCCCGCGGCAGACCTTCCGCGAGCAGGTGCCCGGACTCGCCCAACGGTATGCCCGCCGCACCCCGGCGCTGGGTGCGCTGATCGCGTGGGTGGGGGTGATCCTGGCCGGCCGCGCGGGGGCGGGACTGCTGGGCAGGCTCGCCGTGGCCGTCTCACCGACGACCGTGCTGCGCCTGCTCATGGCGCTGCCGATCACAGCCGGGCCGGTCCCGCAGGTGCTCAGCGTGGACGACTTCGCGCTCCGGCGTCGCCACCGGTACGCGACCGTGCTGATCGACGCCGTCAGCCACCGTCGCGTGGACGTGCTACCCGACCGACACGCGGCCACGGTGGCGGCCTGGCTGCGCGAGCATCCCGGGGTTCGGGTGGTGTGCCGCGACGGGTCGGCGGCCTATGCCGAGGCGATCCGCCACGGCGCCCCGCAGGCGGTGCAGGTCAGCGACCGCTGGCACCTGTGGCACAACCTCGCCCGAGCCGTGGAGAAGACCGTGGTCGCCCACAGCCGCTGCTGGCACGCCGGCCCCGGCCGCACGGTCACTACTCGGGAGGAGCGCACCCGCACACCGGCACGCCGCCGTCCACACCCTGCTCGCGCAGGGCGTCGGGCTGCTGGAGTGCGCGCGGCGCCTGGGCTGGGCGCCGAAACACCGTCACACGCTACGCCCGGGCCGGCGCGGCCCAGGCCCTGCAACGTCCCCCGCAGTACCGCCGCACCCTGGTCGACCCCTACCGCGAGCACCTGCGCCGCCGCCTCGCCGCCGAGCCCGCCGTGGCAGTCACCCGGCTGCTGGCCGAGATCCGCGAGCAGGGCTATCCGGGCAGCGCCACCCTGCTGGTGCGCTACCTCAACCAGGGACGCGCTGACCCCGCACGCACCCCGCCGTCCCCGCGCCGCCTGGCCGGCTGGCTCATGAGCAGGCCCGAGGACCTGCCCGATCATCGGCGGCGGCACCTCGACGACCTGGTCGCCAGCTGCCCGCAGCTGACCGCCCTGGCCGCCCGGATACGCGCGTTCGCCGCCCTGCTCACCGGGCACCACGGCGAGGACCTCGACGCGTGGATCACGACCGTCCGGGACGATGACCTGCCTGCCGTGCACGCCTTCACCCACGGGCTCGACACCGACCACGACGCCGTCGTCGCCGGACTGGCCCTGCCTTACAGCAACGGCCCCACCGAAGGCGTCATCACCACGGTCAAACTGATCAAGAGGCAGATGTACGGCCGCGCCGGCTTCCCCCTGCTCCGCCAGCGCATCCTGCTCTCATGAACACCTGTAACCACCTGTCACCACCGGAATCTTGGCAGAGCCG
>NZ_CAUVXP010000275.1:0-3957 GCF_963555955.1 Protofrankia sp. Cas3 | reverse complement strand
CCCGCCGCGAGTTCGAGTACGTCCGCCACGGCACTGTCTCGATCATCGCGGCGATGGACGTCGCCACGGGCGAGGTCGTCACCGAACGGATCGGCCGTAACACCTCCGCGGCGTTCACCGCCTTCCTCGCGATGCTCGACGAGCGGACCGACCCGGCACTGCACATCCATCTGATCATGGACAACGGGTCCAGCCACACCGCAGGAGCCACCAGGGCCTGGTTGAAGGCGCACCCACGGTTCTCCGCGACCTACACCCCGAAGCACGCCTCCTGGCTGAACATGGTCGAGCAGCGGTTCGGCGTCCTGACCCGCCGGCTGCTGCGCCGCGGCGACTTCACCTCCCGCGAGGACCTCGACGCCCAGATCACCGCGTTCACGATCCTCCACAACAAGACGGCCCAGCCCTACCAGTGGAGCTACGACGCCGACGCCGAACACGCCCGATACCTCGAACGCCACCCCACCCCACCAGCCCAGGCCTGACATCACGATCCGTCACGAAGAGACGGAAAGGAACTACTGAGGCGCTGCACTAGCCTCAGCACCGGAGTCATCGCGAACGCCATCCGGAAGGTCATCGCGCCGGACACCAACGCCCCCGGTCATCGCCGAGTGACATCGCGGCTCGAGCGGTCCTCGCGGACGCCATCCGGCACGCCATCGTCACACGGATGCGCGGCCCGCATGTTTTTTCGTGCCACGCACCTTCTAGTGCTACGCTGCCGGCATGGCACAGCGGACGGATCCAGATCAACCCCAGGCGGGCCTGCGCCTGCGGGAACGCAAGCGGGCGGTGGTTCGCGCAGCGCTCAGCGACGCCGCGCTTCGGCTCGCCATCGAGCGAGGCCTCGAACACGTGCTCGTCGCCGACATCGCGGCTGAGGCCGGAGTGTCACCCCGGACGTTCAACAACTATTTCTCCAGCAAGGAGGAGGCCGTCGTGGCCCCCGCCTTCGACCGGACGATGCACGTCATCGCCGCCTTCGAGCAGCGCCCGGCCGCGGAACCCCTGTGGCAAGCCGTGACCCGGTCCATCGTGGCCCAGTTCCCTACCGACGACCCTCCCGATACCGCAACCACCAGACAGGCTCGGCTGATCGCGGAAAACCCCGGCCTCTGGAGCGAACAACTCAAGATGTACGCCACCATCGAATCCCTACTGGCCGACGCGATCGCGCGGCGACTGGGCGTCGAGCGACACGAGGACCTCCTTCCAGGCCTGGTCGCCGCCGCAGCCATCGGCGCCTCACGCGTCGCGTTCGACCACTGGTCCGCCGGCGCCACCGACAGCGCGTTGCGCTCGGCGATGACCCAGGCGCTCGACCAGACCGGCGCGGGCTTCCCCGACGCCACGAGCGGCCGGCCGTCGCCATGACGACAGCCGCTCGACCGCCGTCAGCTGGCCGACTTCGCTTCTACCGCGTCATGAACCCCGTCATGCGGTTCATGGTTCGCCGCGGTGCCGGTGGCCGGGGAGTCGACCTGCTCCGAGTCCTCCGCGTACGAGGGCGCACCACCGGGCGACTCTACGAAGTGCCCGTACGTGTCACGATCCTCGATGAACAGCGCTACATCATGACCATGCTCGGAGACGCCGAATGGGCCCGCAACCTGCGAGCCGCCGGCGGCGGAGAGCTAATCCTGGGCGCCTCCGTCGAACAGGTAGCGGCCTACGAACTCCACGGCGTCGACAAAACCACATTCCTGACCCGATGCTCCACCTATCCACAGTTCGAAAGCCGAGCCCGCGCCACACTCAAATTCGCCTTCGACCACCCGACGAAGCAGCTGAACCAGACCGACATCGCGCTACTCGCACAAGTCTGGTACGTCTTCCGGTTGGACGTTATCGACCCTCCCGAGAACAACTTCCGATAGGGCCCACCAGATCACCGACATCGCGACTGCGGTGGCCAACGCGTAGTGCAGGTCGGCGGCAAGCCGCTCCCCGGCGCTGATGCGGCCACCGCGACCGCGCCAGGCTGTTCGCTGTTCGGTCAATACCGAACAGCGAACGGCGCCAAACCGGGCACCACCACCGACGCCCAGAGAGAAGGGCCTGGTCAGTGGATCGCCTTCCCGACAGGGCGGGCCGCGCCGATGTCTCGCGGCCCGATCAAGAGCACTGCTGGCAGCGTGGCGCTGTCGGCAGCGCAACTGGACGGGCCTGGCCATGGCGACGCGCCCTCGCGAGGATTCGCGGATGGTAGCCGCGAGAGCGTTCGGCGCGGCAGACGTGCGTATTGCACGGGCAGACGTAGCCGCGGCAGCCGTCGGAGATCGATACGGGCAGGAGCACCGGTCCGATGTCCATCTGGACCGGTGACTGGAACCGCCAGTTGGCGACCAGCTCGACGCGGTGCAGTTCGTCGGGCTGGTCGGGTCCGTCACATGCAGACGTGCCTATCAGGTCGGTTTGCATCTCGATCCGGACGTGGAGGTCGTCGGCTCGGTATGCCGCGATCATGGCGTCCACCGCGGCGGGGAAGTCCGCGCGTCTGTCCCAGTCCGCGAAATCGCCAGAAGTTGCGGGCCTTTCACGTCACGACACCCGGACGTCCCGCATCAGGCCACACCGAGCCACGCCAGACCGACACCACCCACAGCCACCAAGACGAAGCACACCCCACCCCGGCCAACTTCGAAGAGCCGGTTTTTGAAGAGCCGGTTTTTTCTGGTTTTCGAGGGTGATCGACGAATAGATTTTCTGGAGTTATGCTGTGGAAGCTAGGACATAGCCAGCTCGGGACCGGAAACGCCGCGTTTCTGCCGCGGGACCGCGAGTGTGTTGCTCACGCTCGGGCGCGATCAGTGATCGTCTATAGGACGTCATCCGTGAGCCTGTCCGAGTGTTCCGAGCGGGTCGTTGGCGCTCTCCGCGTCGAGGTTCTCCGCCGTCCACGTGGGGCCCGTCCGCCCCTCGTCGTTGGTCGACCAGGTGTGCCCCGATCCGCGTCGTCACAACGCCACGTCGAAAACGACGCCCCGGCGAAATCGACGACCATTGGCGGTCCCCCCGCTTTCCACGATCGTGGGCGGCGCTGATCCCGGCGGCGCAGACCCCCACGAGTGCTGGTCCGGGCCGCTTCCCTGGCGGCACGCCGAGGGAGACGGGCCAGCGTCCGCCGCGCCCAGCCCGCCGTCGCCAGAGGCTCGGCGCCGTCGTTCTCGTCGCGGTGCTCGACGTCGACGAGGCGGGCGGACTCCCTTGAAAGGAGAGACTCCATGAGCACGAACGACACCAGTGATCACAGTACCAACAAGGGTGATCTCGACCAGCTCAAAGGCATCGGTCTCAGGTACCGGGCAATCCTGGAGCAGGTCGGGGTTGCCTCGATCAAGGAACTACGTCATCGCAACGCGGCCAACCTGAAGGTGATGATCGAGGCGCGGCACGGGCCGGTCGTGGGGCTTTCCGAGCTGCAGATACGCACCTGGATCGACAAGGCGAACGCTCACACGGACACGCATCCCGCGTGACGTCCGCGGTCCGCCCCCGGAACTCCGCAATCGCCTGGTACCACCAGCCCTGACGTGACACGTGAACGCCGGCACACGACGAATAGCCGGCTGATATCGAGTAGTAAGGAAATATCGTGGGCATCATCGCCTGGATCGTGCTGGGGCTTGTCGCCGGCCTGATCGCGGAAAAGCTTACCGGGGAACGGCTTGGCTGGATAGTCGCGGGCGTTTCCGGGATCGTCGGAGCCCTTCTCGGCGGCTGGCTTGCCAAGACGCTCTTCAACGTCGATTCGCTTGACACGTTCTTCAGCGCATCGACGTGGATCACTGCGATCGTCGGGACGGTCATCCTGCAGCTGGTCCTGCGGGCGGTCACTGGCAGGACGGGCCGAGGGTCTCGAGCGCGTCGGCGCATGGCATCGCGCCGTTGACAGGCAGGATGGCGTTCGCGATGACTCCGGTGCTGAGGCTAGTGCAGCGCCTCAGTAGTTTC
>NZ_CAUVXP010000274.1:0-4030 GCF_963555955.1 Protofrankia sp. Cas3 | reverse complement strand
GATCATTGCGCTGCGCTACCTTGCCGGAGCCCTGGTGGTAGGCGCAGGTTGCATGGCGCCGGTGCCGCCCAAAAGTACAGGGCGGCTGCCTGCAGCAGTTGGTCCTTCGCCAAATTCGGCCGGGGCCCACTTTCGGGCCACTCAAACATGCTCCGTCAATGCGCCCTCGGTGGCGGAACCTGGCCGCCCAGCCTTCGGCGGTCCAGCGCACCGGGTGCAGGCGTCCCGGTCCTGTTCGCCCAGTTAGAGGGCCAGGTCAAAGGTCCGCATCTTCCGCATCCACGCAAAGGTCGACAGCTGTGTCGCCATGACGACGTGAGGCGCGGGCAGGCCGCGGGAGAAGCAGCGAAGGCGCTGTCCAGATCGGTGCTAATCTCGCTGACGCCAACGACAGCCACGGGGGGATAGTCGTGAGTGATACGCCTGCGCATCGCGCGTACGCCAGCACCGAGCCGGACGGAGAGCCACCAGCGCCGTTCCGGATGGGCGTTCTCCTGCAGCCGATCGGGACGGCAGTCCTTGATGACGAGCAGACGGAGATCGGCGAGATCCAGCCAGCATCCGGGCGGCGGTCGCGGCCGCGGGACTGGGTCGTCGCCTCAGGCGAGGCCGCGCTGGCAGCCGTCGGCGACGCGATAGCCAATCAGATCGGCGTGATTGCCGACAGGGTCGCGTCGGCCCTTGACACCAGCCCGGTCGGCTCCGCGCAGCCAGGTCATCTAGGGGTCGAAAGTGTCGAGGTCAGCCTCGGGCTTACGTTCGCGGCCGGCACGGGCAAGGCGATCGAGGTTCTACTGACGGCAGGTGGCGAGGCGACAGCACGGATCTCCGTCGTGCTTACGCGTCGGCCGGTGTAGCCGCGTGCCCGGTGGAGTGGGCCGTATTCTGCTCGGCCTCGAAGAGCTGACATCCACGGACGACCCGCCGCGTCGGTCCGGATTCATCGTCTCCCGCGACGAGGTGCTGACTGACTACCACTGCCTGTTCCAGGATGATCGAGCGGCACCGGCCGCTCCGGCCTGGCGTGCTGTCGACAAGTCCGCTCGGCCTGCGCGTCGCCCGGGCCTGCCGTCAGGGGAGTCGCCCGGGGGTGTGACGACCGCCGACACGCTTAGTCAGCCCTGGCTGGAGTATGGGATCTGGTTCCGCCTCCCCTGGGCAGCGGCAGACGAAGCGGACCTCGATGTCCCCATGGTGGTCTCCTGGATCGACGAGCAATTGGACGTCGCGTTGCTCCGTATGGACGCTGCAGCGCTACAACCAGGCGAGCTACGCGCTCGCCGTGCGCTGTTCGGGCGGCAGGCCCTTCGTCCGCGCCGGTCGATTCCCGGGCTGATGCGGGTAACGCTGAGTGGGTTCTCCAGCAGCAGCCGAGGGAGGAGCCCCGACCGCTGGTCGGGTGAGATAGTCGATCTCGAGCGGCGGGCGTCCAACGGCGCACCGGCCATCACCGTGCATGCCGACGAGCCGGCTGCCGGCGCCCCGGCAGCGGTCCGGGGATTTTCAGGCGGACCGGTCGTTCTAGACCGCGGGCGTCGGCGAGGGCAGGCCATAGCCATCGTCCGGGAGTCCCTGAACACCTCGAAGGGGGCCGCTATCGGCGGTGATGTCTACGCCACCCCGCTACGTGACGTCGCGGCACGCTCGAACCGGGTTCGGACTCTAACCCGGCGTGCCACGTTGCGCCGGCGCTCGCCGGTCGCCGCCGTCGCTGCCCTCCTCACAATCTGTCTGGCAATCCTCGTGGTCTCGTTCCTACCGAGATCCCCGTCGCTGATCGGCAATCCGTCGAACCGACGCGGCGGCGACCTGCGTCTGGTCGTGTCGAGTCAGGAGGACCGGCTGCATCTGAACTCGCTCGACCCGGCCATCGACGACTCACCATCCGGCATCAACCTGATGCGCCTGCTCAACCGGACCTTGGTCACCTTTCGGTCGAGCCCAGATGACAGAGGACTCGGCCTGGTCGGCGATCTGGCTGAAGGTCTAGGTGTTCCCACCGACAACGCCCAGACCTGGACCTACCACCTGCGCCGAGGGATGACTTTTGACGACGGCGCCCCGGTGCGCGCCGCCGACGTGCGGTACGCGTTGGAACGCAGCTTCGCGTCCGGGACGCTCGGTGGGCGTCCGCGGCCAGGGGCGGACGTCCTCGACCTCCGCAGCCTGCTTGACCCTAACGGGCGCTACGCCGGGCCCTTGCCCGGGCATCCCGGACTGAGTTCCATCAGCACGCCTGACGATCGAACTATCGTCTTCCACCTGACCCGTCCCTGCGCCGACTGGGACCGCTACATGACGCTGCCTATGAGCGCACCCGTGCCACGGGCACGCGACACCGGTGCTGACTACGGCCTGAGCCCCGCCTCCACCGGCCCATATGAGGTGCAGACACTGAAGCCGTGGCACGAGGCCATCCTGGTGCGCAATCCGACCTGGCGTTCGCGAACCGATCCGGAGCGACGGGCGCTCCCCGACCGGATCATCATCGAAGTTCTTCCATCGCAGGATGAGGTCGACCGCGAAATCCTCGACGATGTCGCCGATGTGGATCTCGGGCATTCGGGTGCTCTGGACCATATTCAGTCAATCGCCACGACCGCCCCCCTGGAAGCTCGGTCCACTCTCGTGCCGGACTCGCTGAGCTACTTCCTCGCCCTTGCCACCACAGTGGCACCGCTGGACAACATCCACTGCCGCCGAGCAATCTTCTACGCCGCGGATCCGAACGCGCTTCTCACAGCGTTGGGTGGTAAGAGCCAGGTCCTCCCCATCGGCTCCGTTGCGATTCCCGATGTCATCACCGAGTCGACGAGCGACTCCCTTGCGGGTCGCTACCCGCATGGAGGTGGGCGGGTGGAACAGGAACTGCAGCTTTGCGGGCACCCCCAGGGATTCTCGGTCACCATCCCGGTCCGCGACGCTCCGGCACGCGGCAACTCCACCGCCCAGCTGGTCGCGACCGCCCTACAGAAATCCCTTGAGCCCCTTGGAATCATGGTTCGGACCGAGAAGGTGTTGTGGACAGACTACGACGCCGAGATCCAGGACCCGAACGTCATCCAGAAGAAAGGCTGGGGGCTGGTGTGGTCGGGTATAGAACCTCTCGTCGTCAGCCCGTACGGATACTTCTGGGCCTTCCACTCGAATCGGCCCGCGGGGGCCGGGTCGAACCCGACTCGATTCTCCGACCCCGATCTCGACAAGCTCATCGACTTTGCTAGCACACAGACCATTCCCACCGATGCGGCGACAGCCTGGTCGGCGGTGAACAACAAGATCCCGGATTTCGCCGTGGTCATGCCGGTCGCACACAGCCTCGACTTCCGAATGACCAGCGCGCGAACCACGAATGTGTATACACTTAAATCGGTTGGTCAATATGACCTGGCCGCACTTGGCGTCCGTTAAGTCATCAATGAGCTGTTCGGCGCACCCTGGCCGACTTCGTCGCCGCGGGCGGCAATCTCACTGGAGCCCGACGGAGTGGCAGTCCGACCTCAAGGGCTGCCACTCCGCCGGACACTACCCGAGTTCCGCAGTTGGTGGTCACACAGGCTCGGCGATCACTGGGTTGGGGACTGTTGCATGTTCACGGCACAGTCCACTCGGTCATCGGCACGGGTCTCGATCTCGGTGACCACCGGTCGGTCAGCGGGATGCCGTCGAATCTTCGCGGCCCGCCCACCGACCGCGCCGCCGCAGCCCGCCTGACCCGCCGCGTCCCTTGGCTCGGCGCCTTCAAGCCCTTCCGTCACTCGACATCCTCCGCGCACACCCAGATGACGACCGTCGCAGTCGTTTCTGGTCAGGATGACGGTCCACCGGCTGCCCGGCGGCCGACCACCGCGTGATCTGTCGGACCGCCGGGCCCCACCCCACGGCGGCAGGCTTCGCATGTTCAAGCCCTGGGCTTGGCCAGCTCGACGCCCTATGGCGCGGCTGGGTCGGGCTGTCCGTCGAGTGCGGTGTGGGTGTCGGTGCGTAGCTGCGTGACCAGGCCGCGGGCAGTGCCGGTGCCGACTGCTAG
>NZ_CAUVXP010000273.1:0-4041 GCF_963555955.1 Protofrankia sp. Cas3 | reverse complement strand
GGATAACCGTAGTAATTCTAGAGCTAATACGTGCAACAAACCCCAACTTCTGGAAGGGATGCATTTATTAGATAAAAGGTCGACGCGGGCCTGTCTCGCAGCGTTGGACGCGTGATGGCGACTGACAAGCGGGCCGGGGCCGGCAGGAAGCAGCGCGGAAGCGGACGGCGCACCCTGGTCGCGGGTAACTGGAAGATGAACCTCAACCACCTTGAGGCGATAGCGCTCGTCCAGAAGGTGGCCTTTGACCTGAAGCCGGCCGAGTTGGACAATGCCGAGGTCGTCGTCCTGCCTCCCTTCACGGACATGCGCAGCGTCCAAACCCTCATCGACGGTGACAAGTTGGCCATCGGGTACGGCGCGCAGGATCTCTCCCCGCACAGCTCAGGTGCGCACACCGGCGACATCAGCGGTTCGATGCTCGCCCGGCTGGGCTGCGGCTATGTGGTGGTCGGTCACTCCGAACGCCGCGCCGACCACCACGAGGACGACGCGTTGGTGGCGGCCAAGGCACGGGCCGCCTACAGCCACGGGATCACCCCGATCCTGTGCGTGGGCGAGCCCGAAGCGGTGCGGGTCGCGGGTGACCACGTCACCCATGTTCTCGATCAACTTGACGGTTCGCTCGACGGGATCACCCCGGAGCAGGCACAGACACTGGTCGTCGCCTATGAACCGGTATGGGCGATCGGCACCGGGCGGACCGCCTCCGCCCAGGACGCACAGGACATGTGCGTTGCGATCCGGGGCCGGCTCGCCAAGCATTTCGGTCCGGCGACCGCCGCCGTCGTCCGCATCCTCTACGGCGGGTCGGTGAAGGCCTCGAGCGCGCCTGAGTTGTTCACCCAGCCCGACGTGGACGGCGGTCTCGTCGGCGGTGCGAGTCTGGACGCGGCGGAGTTCGCGGCGATCGTTCGCAGCGCCCCGCCGAGCTAGGCAGCGCCCCGCCGAGCTAGAGGGCCGAAGGCGGCGCGATCATAGTTTTTTCGCGCCGCCGGAGGCCGAGGTCCCCGGGTCGCTGGGCCGAAGGCTGCGCGATCATGGTTTTTTCGCGCCGCCGGAGGCCGAGGTCCCCGGGTCGTCGACGACCTGACCGGGTGACCAAACGGCCAGCTGACGATTGGTGCGACCGGTGCGGCAGGCGGTCTGATCCGGGTGTGCTTGGGTGGCTCCGGTGGCGGGATGCGGTCCCGCCGGGAAGGGGCTCAGCGCAGACCATGCTACGCAAGCATGCGATCACCCGGGTCGGCACCGCCGTGGCTGTCCTCGGCCTCGTTGCGGTCGCCTGCACCGGCGCGGGGCACGATGGGCAGGCATCGTCCGACCCGCCGGGTCCACCCGCCGCGGTCAGTACTCGGATCATCGCGCCTTCGAATCGGACCGGCGGGACGCTGCGTGTGGTGATGACCGCCGACTGTGATTCCTGGGACCCGCAGCGGACGTCGGCTGTCCACTGCTGGAACCAGGAACGCTGGATCTTCCGACAGTTGGTGACCTACACCGCGAGCGCCGGCGTCGCCAAACTGGCCGGGGACCTCGCCACCGATGTGCCCACGTCCAAGGACCTGCGCACCTGGACCTACACCATCCGCGAGGGGTTGACCTTCGAGGACGGCACGCCGATCACCTCCAGGGACATCAAGTACGGGATCGAGCGGGCGTTCGCCACCGATGTGATCACTGGTGGTCCCGGTGAGGTGACGGCGTTGCTCGCGGACGGCAACACCCCCTATCCAGGGCCCTACCAGGACCCGGCTCCCGACCGACTCGGTCTCAGCTCGGTCCAGACGCCCGACGACCGGACCATCACGTTCCGGCTGAACCGACCCTTCGCGGACTGGAACCTTGTCATGGCCTCGCCGGTCTCGACCCCGGTGCCGCGTGTCCATGACACGGCCGCCGGGTATGGAGCGCGTCCGGTTGCCTCCGGACCGTACAAGATCGAAAATTATCGGCCGGGTGAGTCGCTCACCCTTGTGCGCAACCCGCGCTGGACCCCGCAGGGCGACCCGAACCGCTCTGCCCATCCGGACCGCATCGTGGAGCGGATGGGGCTTTCCGCCGCCGACATCGACAACCGGATCCTCACCGATCAGGCCGACGTCTCCGGTGACCAGGCCGGCGTGGGTGCCCAGGCCGCAGCCCGGATCGTCGCCAACCCGAGTCTGCGCGCGGAGCGCACCATCGAGGCTCCCACCGGCATCCTGCGCTACCTGGCAGCGTTGACCACGGTTGCGCCGTTCAACGACATCCATTGCCGCACTGCTGTTGCATGGGCGCTTGACAAGCGGGCCCAGCAGGCGGCCCGGGGTGGCCCGATCGCCGGCGGGGAGATCGCCACCACGTTGCTCACGCCGCCCGTGCGGTACTACTCCTGGTTCGATCTCTTCCCGACTCCGGGTGCCGGCGGCAACGTTTCCAGGGCCAGGGAGGAACTCGCGGCCTGCGGCCGGCCCGCCGGCTTCGCCACGACGCTCGTCACCGGGTCGGCGGCGCTGGACGTCGCCCAGGCGGAGGCGGTCCGCAGTTCCTTGGCCCGGGTCGGTATCACGGTCACGATCAGCGTTTTGGATGATCAACACTACGCCGCCGCGGTGACCGGGATGCCTGACCGTACGCACGCCATGAAATACGGTCTCGTGCTGGCGGCCCGGCGTGGGTACCGCGCGGCACCGTACGCCTTTCTCGCCCCTCTCGCCGATGGACGCCAGATCAGCCCCCAGAACAACGTCAACATCGCCGAGCTGGATCAGCCCGCGGTCAGTGCGGATCTGGACCGCGCCATCCGGACGGCGGACGGGGATGATGCGGCCGGCGTCTGGACGGCGCTGGATCGGGCGGTCGTGGCGTCTGGTGCCTACATCCCGTTGCTCTACGACCAGGCGCTCAACGTCTACAGCGATCGGCTCACCAACATCCACTACTCGGCGGCCTTTATGATGGTGGACCTCACCTCGCTCGGTGTCGTCCCGTAGTGAACGGATGTCCAGACGGTCATCACCGCCGGGGTGGCGCGCCGTTCCTGCGACCGGAACGCCGTGATGTAACTTGGCACGATTGTTGTACCCCTCCAACGACGGCGCGGGAGCAGGTCTAAGAGATGACTGTTGGGCTGTCCATTGCCCTGATCATCACGAGTGTGCTGCTGGTGCTGCTCGTGTTGCTGCACCGGGCCAAGGGGGGCGGGCTGTCGACGGTGTTCGGCGGTGGCGTGTCCTCCTCGCTCGGGGGTTCTTCGGTTGTGGAGAAGAACCTCGATCGGCTGACGATTGCCGTCGCGCTGATCTGGATCACTTGTATCATCGGCCTGGGTCTCCTTCTCAAGGAGTGAGCGGCCTCGGACAGACACGAACGCCGGCCTCGGCGCTCCTCGCCTGCCTGGCTGTCCTTTTCGGGTTTGCCGCTGCCTGCGCCGGTGTTGATCCCGTTCCTGGGCCTGGGCCTGGACCGGGTCCGGGCCCGGTCCGGCCGGTCACCGCCACAGTGACCTCCGAGCCGACGGACAAGCCCGGCGGCACGCTACGGCTGGTCGGTGCCGCGATGCCCAGCGGTGACCCGGGCTGGGCGGCCGATGCCGGTGCGAGGATGCTGGTGCGGCTGGTCTCGCGCCAGCTGTACTCCTACCGTGCGAGCGCCGACCCGGTCTTCGCCGCGGCGCCCCAGCCCGACCTGGCTGTCGGCGCGCCCGTGGTCAGCGAGGGCGGGAAGGTCTACACGGTCATCCTGCGCTCGTCGGTGCGGTGGGATACCCCGGGGGTCAGGCGGGTGACCGCGACCGATGTCGCCCGCGGCATCAAACGGTTGTGCACCCCGCCGAAACCGTCGCCTATGGGTGGCTACTTCGCCGCTACCGTCACGGGCTTCGCCGCCTACTGCGACGAGCTCGGGCGGACGCCGCCAGCTGGTGCGCGTGACTTCATCGAGCATCGCGAGATCAGCGGCGTCCAGGTCATCGGCGACGAGACCCTTGAGTTCCACCTGCTTGAGCCGGCTGCCGACTTCACCGATGTGTTGGCCCTGCCGGCGGCGTCAGCGGTACCA
>NZ_CAUVXP010000272.1:0-4060 GCF_963555955.1 Protofrankia sp. Cas3 | reverse complement strand
GGTACGTAGCGCAGCAGGAAGCCGTGATCACGAGCGCGGAGGATGAAGTCGGTCTCCTCCGAGTACAGGAAGAACGACTCGTCCCAGGGGCCCACCGCGTCCAGGCACTCCCTGGAGATCAGCATAGCGGCGCCGGTTGCCCAGTCCGCGACCTGGGGCGAGGCGTACAGACGGTCGTCCATGACGACCTCACCGAGCGTCGCCGTCCGCCCGGATCGCTCACCACCGAGCACCGCTTCGCCCAGCGCCCGAAGCACCGTGGGCTCACGGCGCAGCGAGTGGTGCAACCGACCTTGATCATCGCGCAGTCTCGGGACGCAGATGCCGGTGTCGAAGGGCCGCAGGGCGTCCCACAGCGCCGTGACACTGCCCCGGTCGAGCTGCACGTCGGGATTGATCACCAAGGCCGCCCGCCGCGGCTGCACGGTGGCAAGGCCGGCGTTGACACCCGCCGCGTACCCGTTGTTCACGCCGGTCTCCACAACCAGCGCATCCGGGTTGGCCTTGCCGACCAGAACCGTCGTGTCATCGGTCGAGCCGTTGTCGACGACCACGACCTGCCACGACAGCCCACCCCGAGCACCCGCCGCGAAGGCCCCGGGCAGCGCATCCAGGCAGTCCACAATGACCTCGGCGCTGTTGAACGTGACGACGACCACCGTCACGTCCGGCTGCGTCCCGGCAAGCGATGCCGGTATCTCGACGGAGCCGGCTGGCTCGCGGTCAGCGGTCACCGTGATGCCTCGGCCTGCGGGGTCAGCCCGCCGTGGGATGCCGGCTGACCCTGGCGGAAGATCCATGACTCAGCCGGGACCGGGTACGCGCCGGCGAGGACGCGGCGCCGCAGCCGAAGCTGGGCCGGTGGCTGCCTACTCACCAGCGTCCGCCAGATGAACAGTGGATTACCGACCAGGTAGCGGCGCCACATCCGGCGTGGCTCGACGCTGAGGCGCCACACCCATTCCAACCGGTTCTTGATCATCCAATCCGGGGCACGCGGCACCCGGCCGGCTGTGAAGTCGAGAAAGGCGCCCACCCCGACCCCGAGGCGCACGCCGGTGGCCTCCAGATAGCGGTCCAGCCAGAGTTCCTGCAGCGGGTTCCCGAGTGCGGTCACCAGCAGATCGGCCCGTGCTGCCCTGATCTCCTCGACAACCGAGTCCGGATCGTCCGCCCAGCCAAAGCCGTCCCGAACTCCGGCGATGCGTAGCCCCGGGATCCGTTCCCGCAGGACATCACCGGCCTGGCCGGCCACACCGGCACGACCGCCGAACAGGAAGACCCGATACCCCTGTTCAGCGGCGAGGGTGAGCAGCACCGGGGTGAAATCCGTACCGTTGAGGTTCGCGGCAAAGCGCAGCCCTCGCATCCTGGCTGCGACCGCGACACCGATACCGTCCGGCAGTACCAGGTGAGCCCGCTGCAGCGCAGCCCGGTAGGCGACGTCGGTGTAGGCGAGATTGAGCGAGTGCGCGTTGACATAGGCGACGAGCGCGGGTCGGGGATCCTCCATCGCTGCCCGGACGGCGTTGCGCGCGTCGGCGACCGTGAGACAGACCAGGGGGATGCCCTGTAGCTCGATTGAGGGGAAGGACGCGTTATCCTCCACCGCTCCACGCAGCATGCCCCGAACGAACCGGCTGCGGCTCGACGGCAACCCACCTAACGATAACTCAGAATACCCGCCGGATTTCACCAACGGTTCACTCTCGCTACCCACGGTTATGCCAACGACGGCACAATCGTCGCGTGACTGGGCCCCCGTCATCCATCCCCCCCAGGTATGGCACACTCCCACCGGCCAAATCGAGCCTAGCAGATTCGACCAGGTACCCGTATCACCGGTCGCCGACCACGACCGGCGCCACGGACAACCCTCGCCCGGTATCGGGGAACCGCTCGCCAGGCCGGGGGGAAGTCTTCTGGGAGCGCGGCCTGAAGGCAGGGCCGGCAAGCCTTCCATGAATACAGAAAAAAGCCTGGTGAGAGTAGCCGTCAAGCCATGCGAGGGATAATCACGCAACCTACAGTACTGATCAACGGGCCGCACTACTCATCTGGTCGACCAAAGGCCGGGCGGTCGCAACCGAGGCGAGGGACGCACGAGGCTCCGGGCGGCCCTGCTCATTCTGATCATGAGGTTGACCCGACAACCGCCACATCGCGCCGGCGAGACCGATCAACAGGAAGAGCAGCCCACCACACATCGGGAAGCTGAGTGCGTCAAAGGTCGCGAAGCTGACCATTGCCGCGGCAATGGCCGCCGCGACCGCCTGGGCAAGATCCTTACGAATGGGGTCGTCGTTACGACGGCGTGCACCGCGCGCGGTGAAGATTCCGATCAGGAAGGTCAACAGCAACAGCACCAGGCCGACCAGCCCGGCATCCACGATGGTCATCAGATACTGGTTGTCCAGGAACCGGTACATGCTCGGAATGAACGTACGAAAACCCCGCCCGAACAGCGGATGCAACGCAATGTACTTCGCGGCCGCCGCATAGTCCTCGGTCCGGCCCTTGGTGCTCGGGTCGTTGCTGATGTTTGTGAACAGACTCGTGATCGTACCGAGCAGTCCGGGAATCATCAGTCGCATGCCGACGAGAAACAGCGGCATCACCTTGAGCGTGGCCAGGCGCCGCCGGCGGTCCCAGCTCGGAATGATGAAAAAGGCAACCACCGCGATGGCAAGAATTGCCGACCGTGACACCGACATGGGCAGCGCGACACCGATGCTGCCCGCGGCGAACCACCGCCGCATCTTCGCCTTCCCCGGCGGTGCGGCAAACGCGCGGCTCAGCGCGAGAGGAAACAGCATCGCCAGTACCACACCGAACTCGATCGGATGGCTCGCGGTCCCGGTGATCCGGCGGAATATGGACCGGGCGGAGATGAGATCAAGGGTCCCGTTGACCCGCAGACCCGGAACGTGGATGTAGCCGGCGATGTTGAGGCCGATCGAGAACTGCAGCATACCGAGGACCGCGAGGAAGACACCCATCCCGATGAGACGGCCGATCAGATCGTCCAACCGGCGCCACGACCGGATGCCGTCCGCGACTATCAGGGCCACACCGGCCCAGGTCGCCAACAGCAATAATCCACGGTCGGCGGCGCGGAGTTCCTCGGGGACGATATCCGGCCGCATCGCACCAGCCGCGTAACTTCCCAACACCATGGCGGACAGGAACACCATCGCAATACGGACCGGCTGTGGCCCCGATGCCACACCCCCGAAGGGCAGCATGACCGCGAGGATCCACCAGAACAGGCAGACCATTCCCAACAGATTGGCCGGCGTACCTGCGGCACCAAGAGGACCGAAGATCAGCTGTGACGGAATACCGAGAAGAAGAAGAACATAGAGCGACAACAAAGAGGTGACATCCACATATGGCAGATGAACACGGGGCGACATGCGCCGGGCGATACCGAAGGGCAGACCACGCATTGGCCGGCCTACTTGTCGGAACGGCGACGCAGGCCTACCAGAACCATCGTGGTCTCACGCGTGTCCCGTGGCTGCACCGGGCCCTGCTCCTCGTGGTCCCCCTCGTCATCCCAGTCCAGTTCCTCCAGATCCTCGGAACCAGGGTCGCCGCTGTCGTCTTCCTCCAGATCATCGACGCCGCGTCCCTTGGCGGACGTCCCGGACTTACGGGAACCGCCCCGCGACCGAGCTGCGCCCTTCGAACCCGCATCACCCCGCGAGCCGGTGGTGCGCCGGCCGCGGACCGCGGCGGCCAAGGCCGCGCGCCGGCCGGTAAAGGCCCCCTCGGCGACGAAACACATCGTGACCGATACAATGACACCGAGCGCGACTACACCGAGTAGCGCCCGAGTCTGGCTCCCGTGGAGTACATCGGGCTCGGTCGGGGAAATAAGCTGGCTGGCCCGGATCATCGCGTTCTTCGGCACGTTCTGCATGACCTGCAGCTTTTCAAGCTCGGTCCCGGCCACCTTCACCAGCACGGAGGCGGTGTTGGTCGCGGCGGCCGGTGAAGTGTCCGTGGCGGCAATCTCAAGAACCGGAGAACCGTCGGCTACCAGCACGATGGTGTA
>NZ_CAUVXP010000271.1:0-4064 GCF_963555955.1 Protofrankia sp. Cas3 | reverse complement strand
GGTCGGCGTAGAGGGCGTGGACCTTCTGTAGGTGTCTGGTTGCCGTCAGGTATTCGGTGATGCCGAGCAGATCGGTAAGAGTACCACCGGTCAACGAGAAGGAGGTGGGAGAACTCAGCTCCCGGCCCACCTGGGGTGAGCCGCTGACATAGGGAATTCCGGCGTGTTCGTAGAGATCCATGGCGGCATCGGTGCCGAGGTCCACCCCGCCGACCACGGCAACCGGTTTTTCTGCGATGAGTCGGTTGGCACAATCCTGGGACGACTCGGGCGAACCGTTCGTGACACAGGGGACAAGCTCAATAGGATGGCCGTGAACTCCGCCGAGCGCCTGGTTGGCGTATGCGACGGCGCTCTGCGCAGCTATTCGGGTCTCGGGAAACGACCCGAGCGCGGTGTTCTCCATCGAGACGAAGCCGAGCTTGACCGGCGGCCCGCTCAGGTTACCCGTAGAGCCTCCACTCGTCCGGCCAGGGTCGCGGGGGCCACCGCCGCGCTGGCTCGTGCACCCGGCAAGGACGACGGACAGGACTACGGCAGTCGTGACCGCGGCTGCTACAGCACGACGGGACAGCGTCATATTTACAGAAGTTACACTGCTCTGGCCCACAACAGACCGTCATGGTGGATTGGAGAGCCCTGTGCCCACGTATGTCGCGGCACTGGTCCTGGGGCTGGGTGCCGGTGCGGTCTACGCGGCGCTGGGCCTTGGGCTGGTGCTGGTACACCGGGCATCCGGTGTGGTCAATGTCGCGCACGCCGCATTCGCGATGTATGTCACCTACCAGTATGCCGAGCTCAGAGACACCGGAGATCTCGTCCTCCCCGTCGTGGGCCTTCCTCCTCGGATTCATCTCACCGATAACCCTTCTTTTGCGCTGGCATTGACGGTGTCGCTCGTCATGGCTGCGCTCGGTGGCCTTGCTGTGTACTTTCTCATATTCCGGCCGCTGCGGCACGCGCCGCCGGTCCTGACGCTCGTCGCCTCGGTCGGTCTCATGATCGCCCTGCAGGCGCTGGCGGTCCTGCAGTTCGGTTCCGCCAACAGGTTCATCGACTCCATCCTGCCGCGGACGTCATTCTCGCTGTTCGGGGAAAACGTGCCGGTTGACCGCCCACTGCTCGCCGGGCTGGTGGCCACGGTCGGTGTACTGATGTGGGCGGTCTCCCGGTGGACCCTGCTGGGGCTCGCCACCAGGGCCGTCGCCGAGTCGGACGAGGCTGCGGCGCAGTTCGGCTACCGGCCGGAGCTCGTCGCGGCGACCAGCTGGGTAGCGGCGTCGGTACTCGGCGCGCTCGCGGGAATCCTGGTGGCACCGATCAGTGTCCTGAGCCCGTCGACATACACGTTGTTCATCGTGCCCGCCCTCGCCGCCGCGCTTCTCGGTGGATTGTCGTCGTTCGGTGCCACCATCGTCGGCGCGTTGCTGCTCGGGATGGTCCAGTCGGTCCTCCTGCCCATCCAACGCGCAGTCCCCTGGCTTGATCAACCAGGGCTCCGGGCGTTGTTTCCACTCCTCTTTCTCATCGCCATCGCGCTCACCCGCGGCCAGCTGATACCAGGCCGGGACCGCGTCCTTGCGCCGGCGGCGGCGGCGAGGCTGCCCCGGGCCGAGTCGGCGGGCCGTCCACTACGTGATCTTTATGTGGTCGTGCCCGTCGGGGTGCTCGCGCTGGTGCTGCTTACCGGCCCCTATCGCCTGGGCCTGGAACGCAGCCTCGCGGGTGCGGTCGTGTGCCTGTCGTTCGTGGTGTTGACCGGATTCGCCGGGCAGCTGTCGCTCGCGCAGATGTCGCTGGCCGGTGTGGCCGGTTTTCTGCTGGCGAGGCTGCAGGGCGACCTTGGTGTGCCGTTCCCGCTCGCCCCGTTGCTGGCCACCGGTGCGGCCACCGTCGCAGGCCTGTTGCTCGGGGCGCTGTCCCGGCGGATCCGCGGAGTGGACCTCGCCGTCGTCACGCTCACCGCGGGCGTGGCCTTCCAGGAGATGGTCTTCGCCAATCCGTTGATCACTGGCGGTCTCGCTGGATCGGCCGTTCCGGCCCCGTCACTGTTCGGCCTTGATCTCGGCGTCGCCGGGGATGGATACCCGCGGGTGGAGTACGGTCTGCTCGCCCTCGCCGTGTTCGTCCTGTGCGCCTTCGGGGTGGCCCGGTTGCGTGCGTCCACCTCCGGGCTGCGGATGCTCGCGGTCCGCTCGAATGAACGGGCGGCATCCGCCGTCGGCGTGGACGCCGCCCGGACGAAGCTGCTCGCCTCCGCCATCTCCGCCGCAATCGCCGGTTTCGGCGGCTGCCTGATCGGTTACGGCCAGGGGAGGCTGTCGTTCGACTCGTTCGGGGTGTTCGCCTCCCTGTTCTTTCTGGCTATCGCGTCGGTCGGTGGCGTGATGAGCGTGCGTGGCGCGGTGCTGGGCGGCATGCTCGCCCCGGGTGGCGTGGTGTTCACTCTTCTGGACCGCCTCGCCGACCTCGCGCAGTACCAGTCGCTGCTGTGCGGAGTGGCCTTGGTGGTGCTCGTCGTGCTGCGCCCCGAGGGGCTCGCCTACGACCCTCGCCAGCCGGCGGTGCGCATCCGGGTACCCGCCGAGGCACGCGCATGACTGGCCAGCCCGGCGGCGTCCGCCTGAACGTCAGTGGACTGTGTGTCGCCTATGGCAAGGTCGAAATCGTCCATGACGTGTCGTTCGCTCTGTCCGCGGGGAGGGTCACCGGGCTGATCGGGCCGAACGGCGCCGGGAAGACCACCCTGATCGATGCGCTCACCGGCTTCACGCCGGCCAGCGCCGGTCAGATCGTGCTGGACGGGACGGTGTTGAATTCAATGCCGCCGCATGAGCGGTTCCGCCGCGGCCTCACCCGTACCTTCCAGTCCCTGGAACTGTTCGAGGACCTGTCCGTCGCCGAGAACCTCGCCGTCGCCGGCTCCGAGTCGGCCGAGGCGCTGGAACTCGGGACGCTCGTCGACCAGCTTCCCGGGAGCCTGTCGCACGATGAGCGCCTCGCTGTCGGGCTCGGTCGGGCGCTGGCCGCGGGTGGCCGGGTGCTGCTCGTGGATGAGCCGGCGGCGGGCCTGGACTCGGCGGCGCGGGCCACGCTCACCGCGCGGTTGCGGCGTCTGGCCGAGCACGGCTACGCGATCCTGCTTGTCGATCATGACATCAAACTGGTTTTCGAGGCGTGCGACGACGTCGTGGTGCTCGATGGCGGGCGGGTCGTCGCGTCCGGTCCGCCGGCCGCGGTCCGGGACCGACCCGAGGTCCGCGAGGTGTATCTCGGTGGCTCGCCGGCGATGCCCGCGCGGGTGCCCGGGCAGCCGCGCGGGCATCGCGTGCTGTCCCTGGAGAAGGTCACGAGCGGGTACGACCGGCTGCCCGTGGTGCACGAGGTCTCCCTCGAGGTCCGCGCCGGCGAGCTCGTCGCGCTGCTCGGGCCCAACGGCTCCGGCAAGACAACCCTGATCCGAACGGCGTCCGGGCAGCTCGCGCCGTTCGGCGGTCGGGTGAGCGTGCTCGGCCATCTGACCCGCCGCCCGAACCCGGCCAGGCTTGCCCGCCGCGGACTGGCCGTGGCGCCGCAGGGAGGGACGCCGTTGCGGGGGTTGACCGTCCGCCAGATTCTGCGCCTCGCGGTCGGCCGACGGCCCGGCGACCAGATAGAGCGGACGTTGGACAGCTTCCCGGCACTGCGCCCCCTGCTCGACCGGACCGGCGGCGAGCTCTCCGGGGGTGAGCGGCAGCAGATCGCGCTGGCAAGTGCGGTGGCGCGGCGGCCGCAGCTGCTTGTCATCGACGAGTTCTCCTCCGGCCTCGCTCCTGATCTTGCATCGAGTCTGCTCGCGGTCCTGCGAGGCCTGGCCGACGAACGCGGTACCGGCATTCTGTTGATCGAGCAACACGTGTCGCTCGCCCTGGCCGTCGCGGATCGTGCATACATCCTCGACCGGGGCCGGATCGTGTTCACCGGGACCGCCGCCGCCCTCGCCGCGGACCCCGATCTGATCAACGCCAGCTATTTCGGTATCGGCTCGGCCAACGAGTGACCCGATGCCGGCCGGTCCTGCCGGC
>NZ_CAUVXP010000270.1:0-4094 GCF_963555955.1 Protofrankia sp. Cas3 | reverse complement strand
GCTGCTGGTTGTGGTGTTCCGCAGCGTCGTCATCCCGCTGATGGCCTCGGTGATGAACCTGCTCGCGGTCGCCGCGTCCTTCGGGGTGCTCGTTGCGATCTTCCAGTGGGGATGGCTGTCCGACCTGTTCGACATCCAGCCCGGGCCGATCGAGCCGTTCCTACCGGTGATGATCTTTGCCATCCTCTTCGGACTGAGCATGGACTACGAGGTGTTCCTGGTCAGCCGGATGCACGAGGAGTGGCTCGCGCGCCGGGACAACCGGATCGCCGTCTCGCTGGGTCAGGCCGAAACCGGTCGTGTGATCAGCGCGGCTGGAGCGATCATGGCCTTGGTGTTCGGCTCCTTCATGCTCGGGGACGATCGTGTGATCAAGATGTTCGGTCTGGGCCTCGCGCTCGCGGTCGTGATCGACGCGTTCGTCATCCGGACCGTGCTGGTGCCGGCGCTGATGCACCTGTGCGGCAGGGTGAACTGGTGGCTGCCGGCCCGACTCGACCGGGTGCTGCCCACGGTCTCGGTAGAACCTACGGACCAGGGCGAGGAGATCCGTTACACGCCGGTCCCGCCCGGTGCCGGCGTGCCGGCACCGGCCGGTACCACCGGGTCGGCGCAGCCCGGTCCCGGCGGGCACAGCTGACAGGCCCACGTGGACAGGTGATTTCTCGACCGCGGCCCCGGTGGTCAGCCAGCGCCGCAGTGATTTTTTGCGTCGGCGGAGGGTTTACAGGCTAATAGGACGGTGCCCTACACTCTGGTCTCCTTCCACGCCCACCCGGACGACGAGGCGTTGCTCACCGGCGGAACCCTGGCGCGGGCCGCCGCGGAGGGCCATCGAGTGGTCCTTGTGGTCGCCACCACCGGCGGAGCCGGCCCGGCGTCGCGCGACGTGCTCGCCCGCGGTCCGTTGGCCGACCAGCGCAGGGCCGAGCTGGAGCGCTCAGCCCGGATACTGGGATGCACGCGGGTGGAGTGGCTGGGCTACGCCGATTCCGGAACGACGGATGCGCCCTCGGGAGCGGACTCGGCGTTTGCCGAGGCGGATATCGACGAGGCCGCGGCACGCCTGGCCGAGATCCTGCGCGAGGAGCAGGCCGACGTGCTCACCATCTACGACCTCGCCGGTGGATACGGTCATCCCGATCACGTGCAGGTGCACCACGTCGGGGTCCGTGCCGCCACGATCGCCGGCACTGGTGTCGTTCTGGAGGCGACGTTGGACCGCGGGGCGTTGCAACGGATGCTGCGGATCGTCTCGCGGTTACCCCGCGTCCCGGCGGGCTTCGATCCGGCGCGCGTCGCGGACCTTTACACCGCGCGCGAGACGCTGACCCACCGGGTCGACGTGCGCCGCCATACGCGGGCGAAGCGGGCGGCTCTGGCCGCGCACGCCAGCCAGGCCAGCACCGACTCCGGCCTGCGCCTGCTCACGGTGCTCCTTCGGCTTCCCCGTCCGGTGTTCCGGTGGGCACTTGGCCGCGAGTGGTACGTCGAACACGGCCGAGCATCCGGGCAGCCGCTCCTCGACGACATCTTCGCAAGCCTCACCCGGTGAACCCGCACCCCAGGCCGCGGTACCGGGCGTCCTCACACGCCGGGGCTGGCGGTGGGTAGCCCGGCCAGTAGGGTCACGACAGATCATTAATTTTGGTCTTCGCGGGCCGCGGCCAGTTCCGCAGCGGCGTCCACGGCCGGATCGCCCAGCATGGGCGGCGTGGGAAGCGGCTCGCCCGCCTGGACCGAGGGTGCGGTTGCCCGACCCTCGGCGACGAGACGCTCCAGTATGGACAATCCTCGCTCTATGGGGACGAGGCACGCGACCGGGTGACCGCGGTCGGTCACATCCACCATGAGCCCAGTGTAGAACATGACGTTCTACGTGGCGGTGGGCCGATCCTGCACTGGGTGGGCCGATCTTACGATGGGTGGGCCGGTTGCCGGGGGGAGCCCGACCTTCGTCGGTGCCAGGACGGGGACGGTGGTCCCCCGCGGCGGGAAACGTCTTTCCGTCGTTGTTTCCCGAAAGTCCCGTCAAAGGTGTTGTCCGCGCAATTGCCGACGCTTTTCCCGCACGTCCGAGGATATATGTGACGGTGCTGTTGTCGAATTCAGCGTGACGCGCACCGCCCCCTTTACGAGATGGCGATTTGACACCGCGAAACACCGCTGAATCAATGCCTCCGTATAAGAAGGACGGGCGAGCCGCATGGCCCGCTCTACCCACTGTAGAACAGTGGGTACGCACCCTCGCCGACCGTCGGTCATTGAGGAGGTCCACGCACGTGGCCAAGCAGATTCAGCATCTGGACCGGGTGGCAATCCGGTTCGCCGGTGACTCCGGCGACGGAATGCAGCTCACCGGCGACCGTTTCGCCTCCGAGACCGCCATCCTGGGAAACGACCTGTCGACCCTGCCCAACTACCCCGCCGAGATCCGCGCCCCATCGGGCTCGTTGCACGGCGTGTCCAGCTTCCAGGTGCATTTCGCGGCCCATGACGTCCTCACCCCCGGTGACTCCCCGGACGTCCTGGTGGCGATGAACCCGGCTGCACTGCGCGCCAATCTCGCCGATCTGCCGCCGAATGCGGAGATCATTGTCAACACGGATGAGTTCACCACGCGTAACCTTGAGAAGGTTGGTTACACGAGCAATCCGCTGGAGAACGACTCGCTCGACGGGTACACGGTGCACCGGGTGCCGCTGACCACCGCGACCGTCGCCGCGCTCGCCGACATCGACGTCTCCAAGAAGGACGCCGAGCGGGCGAAGAACATGTTCGCTCTCGGGCTGCTGTCGTGGATGTACAGCCGGCCCACCGAAGGTACGGTCGAGTTCCTCAAGCAGAAGTTCGCCAAGAAGCCGCAGCTGGCCGCCGCGAACGTGGCCGCGTTCCAGGCCGGTTGGAACTACGGTGAGACCACCGAGGACTTCGCCGTCCGCTACGAGGTCAAGCCCGCGAAGCTGGTACCCGGCACCTACCGCAGCGTCAACGGCAACTCGGCGCTCGCCTACGGTCTGGTCGCGGCTGGTCTGCGCGCCCAGCTGCCGGTCTTCCTCGGTGCCTACCCGATCACCCCGGCATCGGAGATCCTGCACGACCTGTCGGGATACAAGCGGTACGGCGTGACGACCTTCCAGGCCGAGGACGAGATCGCGGCGGTCGGTTCGGCGCTCGGTGCCTCCTACGGCGGCGCGCTCGGTGTCACCTCGACCTCCGGGCCGGGGCTGGCGCTCAAGACCGAGACCCTCGGCCTCGCGGTGATGCTGGAGCTACCGCTGGTGGTCGTGGACGTGCAGCGGGCCGGCCCGTCGACCGGTCTGCCGACCAAGACCGAGCAGTCCGACCTGAACATCGCCCTGTTCGGCCGGCACGGTGAGGCACCGCTCGCGGTGATCGCCGCCCGCTCCCCGGCGGACTGCTTCGACGCGGCGCTGGAGGCGGCGCGGATCGCGCTGACCTACCGGATGCCGGTCATCCTGCTCTCCGACGGATACCTGGCCAACGGTTCCGAACCGTGGCTGCTGCCGGACCCGGCCGACCTGCCCGACCTGCGGGTGGAGTTCGCGACCGAGCCCAACGGGCCGGACGGAACGTTCCTGCCGTACCTGCACGACCCGCACACGCTCGCGCGTCCCTGGGCGGTGCCGGGCACACCGGGTCTGGAACACCGCGTCGGTGGGTTGGAGAAGGCCGACGGCACCGGGGCGGTGTCCTATGTGCCGGCCGACCACGACGTGATGATGCGGCTGCGCGCCGCCCGGGTCGAGGCGATCGACGTGCCCGATCTGGAGGTCGAGGACCCATCCGGCGAGGCTCGGGTGCTGGTGCTCGGCTGGGGTTCCACCTATGGGCCGATCGGCGCGGCCTGCCGCGTGCTGCGGGAAGGCGGGGTGGCCATCGCCCAGGCACACCTGCGTCACATCGCGCCGATGCCGAAGAACGTCGGCGCGGTACTTGCCGGCTACGACCGGGTCGTCATCCCGGAGATGAACCTCGGCCAGCTCGCCCACGTGGTACGTGAGCGTTACCTGGTCGACGTCGTCTCCTACAACAAGGTCAACGGCCAGCCGTTCACCTCGGCCGAGCTGGAG
>NZ_CAUVXP010000269.1:0-4199 GCF_963555955.1 Protofrankia sp. Cas3 | reverse complement strand
CCGCCAACGACTATCTGATCGAGTGTGAACGGTTCCTGTTGGACCGCAAATCCGACGACACCGGTAACGGGGCTGGGGTAGCGGCCTGATCGGCGTCATTCTCTCCGCCGTTTCGGGATGGCTGTAGAACGCTGCTGTCCAGCCTCCCGGACTTCAATCTTTCTCTTCTCTTCATGCTGGGTGGGTGTGATCTGTCATGGCCAGAATCAACGGCTCGCGGCCGTTTCCCGAGGTACCGACCAGGCATCCGAAAATCGACGTGCCGCTGTGGGCGGTCCTACTCGGGCTCGCCGGCCGGATAGGCGCCCACCTGGTCGTGTTTCTTGTCCGTCATCCGGTGGCGGTTGCGGTGCTGGTCGCGGTGGCGGTGGTCCGTCAGCGGTTCGGGCTGGTCGGGCTCGGCCTGCTGCTCGTCGCCCTGGTCGTGGTTGCGGTGGGGTGGCGGCTGGTCCATCGCCGGTCGTTTGACGGGCTGGCCCGGTGGATGTGGGGGCGGCTGCGGCTGCTGGTCGTCTACCGGTGGCGCTGGCGTCCGGTCATGGTCCATACGGATCTGGCGATTCGGATTCCGGTGTCCAACGGCGACCGGGTCTCCTTCGCCGAGACCTTCCCCCGCATCCGGACAATCCGGTCGGACCGGTGGGGCGACCAGCTCCGGATCGAACTGCTCTACGGCCAGACCCCCGACCAGTGGGCGGAGCAGGCTGAGGCGCTGCGCCACGCGTTCCGGGCTCGGTCGTGTCGGATCCGTTCCGATCGGGTGGGGTTCATCTGGGTGGACTTCGCCCGCCGCGATCCCCTGGCCGTTCCTATCCCACCGGTCGATCTGGACGGACCCGACGCCGACGGAAACGACGATGGCGACGATGACGGTCCGGTGGACCTGTCCGGGATTCCGATCGGCCGCCGGGAGGATGGCGAGCTGTGGCGGCTGCCGGTCCGCGGCGCCCATGTGCTGATCGCCGGGGCGACCGGGGCAGGGAAGAGCGCGGCGGTGTGGGCGACGATCCGCGGGCTCGGCCCGGCGGTCCGCGCCGGCCTCGTCGAACTGTGGGTAGCCGACCCCAAAGGGGGGATGGAACTGGCGTTCGGGCAGGCGATGTTCTCCCGGTTCGCGACCGATACCGAGAGCATCGCTGATCTCCTCGATGACGCGGTGTCGGTGATGCGGAAGCGGGCGGCGCGGCTGCGTGGGGTCAGCCGGTCGCACACTCCGACGACGGATGAACCGCTGATCGTGGTCATCGTCGATGAGATCGCGTCGCTGACCTCGTATGTCACCGACCGGGAGCTCAAGCGGCGGCTGTCGGCGTCGCTGCCGCTGCTGCTCTCCCAGGGCCGGGCACCGGGCGTGGTGGTGATCGGTGCGGTGCAGGATCCGCGCAAAGAGGTGCTGCCGTTTCGGGATCTGTTCCCGGTCCGGGTGGCGCTGCGGATGACCGAAGCCGACCAGGTCGATCTCGTGCTCGGGGATGGTGCCCGGGATCGCGGGGCACGCGCCGATGAGATCGGCGAGGACATGCCCGGGGTCGGCTATGTGCTCCTGGACGGGCAGGCGGACCCGGTGCGGGTGCGGGCGGCCTGGGTCGACGATGCCGAGATTGCGCGGATGGCCCGTCGGTATCCGGTGCCGGCGGTCGCCGAACTGATCGACATCGTCGGTGACGGTCCGGACGGGTGGACACCGGATGTGGACGGGCGGGCGGCATGACGGCGGGTTCGGAGGAATACGCCCCGGTGTATCCGCTGCCGGTCTGCGGCTGGTGCCGGCATCTGTGGGTGGCGCACTGGGCGGATGACGGCTGCCAGATACCGGCGGGGCGGTGGCGGGTGTGTGGCTGCCGGGAACCGCCACCCGACCACCCCGACCGACCCGATTCCGACGATGACGGCCAGGACCACGACCACGGACAGGAGGAACCGGCGGCATGACCACCCCGAACACTCCGCCGGCGGAACCGCCGGCGGGGAGCCGGGCCGCCCGTCTGCGCCAACCGCTGGCCCGTCATGTCCTGGAGGCGGTCGCGGCGGAGAACGGGGTGTGTATCCGGCCGTTGGCGATGCGGAAAGTCAACCTGGTCACCGGGGAAACTGAGATCATTCCGGTGGCGTGCGGGGCCACCCTGGCGTCCAAGTGCCCGTCGTGTGCGGAACGGGCGCGCAAGCTCCGGATGGCGCAGTGCAAGGCGGGTTGGCATCTCGATGACGAACCGCTACCCGACCCCGACCCGCCAACCGATGACGCGAAAACGCTGGTCCAGCTCCGCGCGGATCTCGAAGCGGTCCGCACCGACGCTGTGACCGGTCACGATGTGGATCAGATCGGTGAAGTGGACGATCTGATCTCGCAGGTGGACGCGGCGTTGGCAGACCTCGGCGTGCGCGGCAAGACCGCGCCGGACAGTCGGGATCGGCCACGGCGCACCCGGTCGACGCGGCGGCGGCAGGATGCCCCGGATCTGCCCCGGCTGCCGGTGGATCGGCGCACCGTGGGGCGGACGTTCACCGGATCGGACGGGATGGTGTGGCGGCCGTCGATGTTCCTGACGCTCACCTGCGACTCGTACGGTCGGGTGAACTCGGAGGGCACCCCGGTGGACCCGGACGGCTACGACTACCGGCGGGCGGCCCGCGACGCGATCCACTTTCCCAAGCTGGTTGATCGGTTCTGGCAGAACATGCGCCGGGCGGTCGGCTGGGACATCCAGTACTTTGCCTGCCTGGAGCCGCAACGCAGGCTTGCACCGCATCTGCATGCGGCGATGCGCGGCACGATCCCCCGGGTACTGCTCCGCCAGGTCGCGGCGGCGACGTATCACCAAGTGTGGTGGCCAGCCTGCGACCGGCCGGTCTACGGCGTGGATCGCCTACCGGTCTGGGACGACGAAGCGGACGGCTACGTCGATCCCGACGCACACGAACCGCTCCCGACCTGGGATGAGGCGTTGGACGCGATCGGCGACGATGCCGAACCTACCCATGTCGTCCGGTTCGGGGTGCAGGTCCGCGCCGACGGAGTGACCGCGACCAACCGCAACACCGGCCGGTTGATCGGCTATCTGTGCAAGTACCTGACGAAGTCGTTGGACACCTGCCACGCCATCGCCACCGACGCACAGCGGGCACACGTCGACCGGCTCGCCGACGCCCTGCGGTACGAACCGTGCTCGCCGGGCTGCGCGAACTGGCTGCTCTACGGCGTCCAGCCGAAAAGCCCCCGCGCCGGCCTGGTGCCCGGCCGGTGTAAGGGCAAGGTCCACCGAAGGGAAACCCTTGGCTTCGGCGGCCGGCGCGTGCTGGTCTCGCGGAAGTGGTCCGGGAAAACTCTTGCCGATCACAAGGAAGATCGGAAGGCGTGGATTCGGGAACAGCTCGCGGTCCTCGGCCACACCGACACCGACACCGGGGAGACCGGCGATGGCGGCCAGGGCGCCACGCCCGACCGGGTGGTCTGGCAGCTCCTGCACCCTGGGGACCCGGCGACGCCCCGCCGGGAACACCTGCTGCTGCGCGCGGTCGCGGATCGGCACCGCTGGCGCGCCCAACTCGACGCGGCCCGTGCGGCCCGCGGAGATCCCCACCCGGTTTCGGCAACTGACCCTGGCATGCCTCGTGCGGCCTGAACCCTCGACCCGATGACGACGGAGGAACCGTGAGCCAGCTCCTTCTCACTCCGGCCGAAGCGGCGGCCGAACTGCGGGTGAGTCGCGCGAAGCTTTATCAGTTGATGAAGGCGGGCCTGATCGACTCGGTGTTGATCGACCGGTCGCGGCGGATCCCGCGGGCGGCGCTGGTCGCCTACGTGGATCGGCTGCGCGGGTTCGAACGCGAGGATGCGGCGTGATCGGTCAGGTGGTCGGGTCGCGGGGCGGGCGGTGTTCGGCAATCCAGCGTTCCACGTCGTCGGCTCGCCAGATCTTCCCGGCTTTGATCTCGTCGAGTGGTGCGGGGAACGACGGGTCGGTGGTGACGATCTGGTGGACCCGGACGCGGCTCACGCCGAGAGATGCGGCGATCTCTGCCGTGCCCATGAGTCGTTCCCGCACCATTCCCGAAGCGTACTTGACAGTCGCTAAGCCGCCATAGACACTCAGCAGGACTTAGCGACTGCTAAGTATGGCGGTCCCGCCGGGAGCTCTCACCCTCCACGACGGGACCTAGATCCACACCCCTTCTCGAACAAGGAGCGCAGACCGTGA